>JAGQTK010000183.1 GCA_020439065.1 Microthrixaceae bacterium | reverse complement strand
CAACCCCGCTCCCGACAACGGGATCAAGATCTTTGCACGCGGGGGCGTCAAACTCCCCGACCTGGTCGAGCAGCGCATCGAGAGCCACCTCGAGGGCCCGAAGCTGCAGCCGACCGGGGCCGATGTGGGCCGCATCCAGCGCCTCTCCGATGCGGAGGACGTCTACGTCCTGCACCTGCTCGGCAGCCTGCCCAATAGCCTGAACGGGCTGCACGTCGTGCTCGACTGCGCGCACGGCGCGGCCTCGGGTGTCTCGCCCGAGACCTTCCGCGACGCCGGCGCCCGTGTCACGGTCATCGGCGCCGACCCGGACGGCCTGAACATCAACGACGGGGTGGGCTCGACCCACCTCGACCAGCTTGCCGCCGCTGTGCTCGAGCACGGTGCCGACCTCGGCATCGCCCATGACGGTGACGCAGACCGCTGCCTCGCGGTGGATGCCGCTGGCACGATCATCGAGGGCGACCAGATCATGGCGATCCTCGCGGTCGCGATGAAGGGGCGCGGCGAGCTCACCGGCGACACGCTGGTGGCGACCGTGATGAGCAACCTCGGTCTGCACATCGCCATGCGCGAGCACGGCATCACCGTGCTGCAGACCGCCGTCGGCGATCGCTACGTGCTCGAGGCCATGAACGAGGGCGGCTTCGCCCTCGGCGGCGAGCAGTCGGGGCACGTGATCATGAGCAAGTTCGCGACCACGGGAGATGGCCTGCTCACCGGCCTGCACCTGATGGCCGAGATGGCGGCCACGGGCAAGACCCTCGCAGAGCTCGCCTCGGTGATGACCGTCTTCCCCCAGGTGCTCATCAACGTGAAGGGCGTCGACCGCGATCGCGTCGGCAGCGACGCGGCCCTTGCTGAGGCGGTGGCCCGCGTGAGCGACGAGCTCGGCGACACCGGTCGCGTGCTGCTGCGCGCCTCCGGGACCGAGCCGCTGGTGCGCGTGATGGTCGAAGCCGCCGATCAGCAGGCCGCGCAGCACTACGCCAGCCAGCTCGCCGACGTCGTCCGCGAGCGCCTCGCGCTGTAGCGACAGTTCCACGAGAAACCCGGCGCATGCCGGGTTTTTTCGTGTCCGCACGGCGTCGCCGTCACGCCGCTGCGTCGCGCAGCGCGCGGCATGACGCGCAGAAAATAGCACGTCGCGCTATTGTCTACAAACATTCTATTTTCTCGAAGAATTGTTTCGACATAGTGCGTCACTTCCGGTCACCCCGCCCGGAACGGGCCCTGCGGCTTGTTAGTTTCACGGCATGCCTTTCACCGTCTCCGACCTCAATCTGCTGCCGTTCGCCGCGCTGCTGACCACCCTGGTGGCCTTCGTCGGGTTGATCGTCCTGCGCCGGCGCGGGGTGGGCTTCACCCCGCTCGTGCTCATCGGGCTCGCGGTCGGGGTCGGGGTCGGGATCGGCTTTCGGGGCAGCCTCGAGTACGTCGCGTTCCTCGGCGACCTCTACATCCAGGTCATCATCGCCATCGTCGCGCCACTGATCTTCATCTCGATCCTCTCGAGCGTCACCTCGCTCGGCTCGACCGCGAAGCTGCGCACGATCGGCGCGAGCAGCACGTTCTGGCTGCTGCTGACGAACGCGATCGCCATCGTGCTGACCCTCGCGGTCGCCCTCTCGCTCGAGCTCGGCAAGGGCGTGACCCTCAGTGCCGACGCGACGAGCAACGGCGACTCGCTGCGCGGGCTCGTCAAGCCGATCGACCAGGTGCTGCTGGGACTTGCGCCATCCAACCTCGCCGGCGACTTCGTCAGCAACAACATCGTCGCGATCATCCTGTTCGCGCTGCTGTTCGCCGTCGCCTACCTCGTCGCCGCGCGCCGGGAGGACCCGCAGCTGCGCACGTTCAAGAACGTGGTGGATGCCACGAAGAAGGTCGTGATGGTCGCCGTCGGCTTCATCATCGAGCTGACCCCGTATGCCGTGCTCGCCCTCGTCGCCACGACGGTCGCGACCGCGATCACCCGCATCGAGGACGTGTTCTCGCTGCTGCTGGTGCTCGCGCTCGCCCTCGGTCTCTCCTTCGTGAGCGCCTACCTCGTAAATGGCATCCTGCTCCGGGTGGTCGCCGACGTCAGCCCGTTGCGCTGGTTCCGGGCGCTCACACCCGCGCAGTACACCGCGTTCAGCACGCAGTCGAGCGTCGGCACCCTGCCGCTGACGATCCGGGCGCTCACCACCAAGGTGGGCGTTCCCGAGGAGATCGCCACGTTCACCGCGCCGATCGGCACGACGATCGGGATGCCGGGATGCTCCGGGATCTGGCCCGTGATCGTCGCCGTGTTCACGATCAACGCCCTCGGCATCGAGTACTCGATCTGGGACTACGCGGCCCTGGCCGGGCTGTGCCTGCTCGTCTCGCTCGGCACCGCCGGCGTGCCCGGCACCGCGATCATCACCGCGACCGCCGTGCTCACCGCGGTGGGCCTGCCGATTCACCTGCTCATCGTGCTGATCCCCATCAGCGCGGTCGCCGGCACCGCAAGCACGATGGCCAACGTCTCGGCCGCGGCGACCGCGGCGACCATCGTCGCGCGCCGGCAGGGCGTGCTCGATGACGCCGTGCTCGCAGGGAACGCGGTGGCGCCCACAGCGCCGGTGCCCGCAGCCGCGGCACTCGCAACCGCAGCGCCCGCAACCGCGGCGTCCGCGCCGCTGGGTCTCCCGCCCATCACGCCGGCGGTGGGCTCCCTCGACGAATTCTTCATCCCCGAAGGCGTGGAGGTCGGACAGTGCGAGCTGCCGACCACCCGCCGCTCCACCCGCACCGACTCTGTGAGGACCTCATGATCTCCAAGCTCCGCATTCTGACCATTGCCGCGGCCGTTGCCTTCGCGGCGATGCTCGCCCCGGCGACCGTCGTCGGCGCGGCGCCCAGCGCGAGCGCGGCCGGCGATGTCTGCGACATCTGCTCGATCAACTTCGATCTCGGTGCGTGCGAGGGCCTCGGCGGCTACCCCTACGACTCGACGCTCGAGAGCCCGCCGCCGGCGCTGTCGGCGCCGAAGCCTGCGCCGGCCCCCGAGCCTCCCGCCCCGCCGGCACCCGCGCCCGCGGCACCCGCGGCGCCCGCCCCGGTCCAGCAGGGCGGTGGCGCGCCGGCCGGAACCACCACCCGCGGCGGTGCCGAACCCGTGACCGGGGGTGTGGCCGGGGTCTCGGGCACCGTCGGCGGCACCGTCGCTGCCACCGCGCCGGCCGCGCCGACGGCCCTGAAGGCGAAGGCGGGCACGCGTGCGCTCACCCTGCGCTGGGCCACTCCGGATGACGGCGGATCGCCGCTGACCGGCTACACGCTCGTGATCGGCACGGGCGCGCCCATCGCGCTCGCCGCTGATGCCACCGAGTACACGACGACGCTGGCGGCGGGCAGCTACGACATCGCCCTGCACGCCACCAACGAGGTCGGCGCCTCCGAGGATGTCGCCCTCGCCGGCGTGGTGATCGACGACGCCGCGGCGGCGCCCGCCGCCGCGGCAACCGCCGACACGGGAGCGTCCGCGCCGCTCGTGGGCGGCATCGTTCTGGGCGCGCTCGTCGTGCTCGGCGGTGGCGCGCTCGGCTGGTGGGCGCTGCGGCGCCGGGCCGCGGCATCCTGAACCGCCTGATTCGACACCGACGCTCAACCAACGATCCACACCAAGGAATCCCCATGCACACGCTGCACACACATCCCCGGCCGCGCCGTGCGCGCGCGCTGCTCGCCGCCGCCGTGGCATCGGCCCTCACCCTCGCGGGCGGGGTGG
>JAGQTK010000182.1 GCA_020439065.1 Microthrixaceae bacterium | reverse complement strand
AGACCATCATGAACACGACCGCCGCACTGGCGGCGTGACTACAACCTGTCACCTATTCGTGCAGCAGTCCCTCGCACTTCTTGGCGGTGTCGTCTATCAAGTGAAGCCAATGCGGGAGCACACGGCTCGCGTGCTCCCGGCGATGATGCATGGTGCGTGGACGATGCTGGTAACGGGCATCGTGCTTGTCGGATTGCAGTATCCGCTGGGCAACGACGTGAATAACATGAAGATCAGCGCGAAGCTGCTGTTGCTTGTAGCGATCATTGTCATCGCTCTGATGAACAGGAAGAAGGAGTCGGTTGCGGCGTGGGTCTTGCCCACGATCGGCGTGCTCACCGTTGTCAACGTCCTCTTGGCGACGGTTTGGCGGTAGTGAGACCATAGGGCGACTACGCGCCGGATCAGCGTGCAGTCGCGATTCGAACGAAAGAAGATTGGTGACCAATGCCTAAAATCACCGCTCCCACCGTCGCCGAGCACCGCGCCTCGCAACGCGAAGCTCTCATAATTGCCGGCGAAAACATCCTGCGATCCGGTGGCTTGGCGAAGTTCTCGCCGACCAGTGTGAGCGAACGCGCTGGCATCGCACGTTCGAGCTTCTACGACTATTTTCCCTCCAAGGATGACCTCCTGGTCTCGATCGCCATCAGCGCAATGGAGCGCTGGGATGCCGAGATTGAAGAGGATTTGCATGCCGTTGAGCCCGGGACTGCCGAGCTTCAGGCCTTCGTCGCTGCAACGATGCGCATGACTGCTGACGGCGAGCATGAGATTGCGGCGATCGTGAGAGAGGCCGATCTCACTCCGAGCAAGGTCGACGAGCTCATGGCCCTCCACGACGCGCTATTCAGGCCGGTGATCCGCGTACTCACCGGCCTCGGCATGGACTCCTCGCAAACCTCAATCATCCTCATCCACGGCGTCCTCAACGCTGGGGTCCAACTGGTCGCGCACGGCGTGGACCACGAGCAAGTTGCCGCCGACGTTTTTCGGCTCCTCACACAGGGGCTCATCACCTGAGTTGAGGAACTGCTTGCTGTGGGGTGTCGATTTGGCACAGCGGGATCGAGATGAAATACTTGCGACCGAAAGTTCCGACAGTGTGTCGGTAAAATCCCGATCAAAGGTCTCCCATGTTTCTTGCTCTGCGCGAGCTGCGTTTTGCACGTGGCCGATTCGCGCTCATGGGTACAGTGATCGCACTGATCTCCGTGCTCGTCGTCCTGCTTTCCGGTCTCTCCTCCGGCCTCGTCAATGACGGTGTTTCCGGCCTCAAGGCCATGCCCGCGACGGCCTTCGCGTTTGACGAAGGCACGATGAAGGACAATGCCTTCAGCCGATCCGTCATCGACGATGAGCAACTCAAAACCTGGCAGAACGCCGATGATGTTGCCGCCGCCGAGCCGATGGGAGTCAACATCGTCAACGGCGTGACTGACGACGGAACCCAGATTGACTTGACGCTGTTCGGTGTCGAACCAGACGGTTTCCTCTCGCCTGCCGTGTCAACCGGTGAGCAGCTCGGTGCAGTGGCGGGGATCATCGTCTCGGAGCCGCTGCGCGATGAGGGTGTCGAACTCGGTTCGGTGGTGATTCTGGATCGGCTTGATCTTGAATTGACCGTGATCGGATTCACAGAGGGTCAGGCAACCTTCGGGCATGTCGACGTCGCTTACCTCCCGATTGATACCTGGCGCCTCATGGCCGCGGGGCTCGCAGAACCTGGAGCGCCGACTCAGGATCAGATCGACGAGATGGATTTTGGTTACGCGAGTGTCGTCGCGATCCTGGCCGAGGAAGGCGTCAGCATCGACTTTGCCACCATCGACGTGACAGCCGAGACGACCACGATGACCCTTACGGAGTCGTTCAATGCCTCCCCGGGGTACGAGGCGGAAACGCTGACGTTGAGCATGATTCAGTTCTTCCTGTATGCCATCTGCGCGCTGGTGGTCGGAGCGTTCTTCATGGTCTGGACCATTCAGCGCAGCCACGACATTGCTGTGCTGCGCGCCATGGGAGCCTCCAGCCGTTACCTGGTGCGCGACAGCCTCACTCAGGCAGCGATCCTCCTCGTCGGCTTCACCGTGGTCGGCGTTGCGGCCGGGATCGGAATGGGCGCCGCAATGCCGGATGCCATGCCCTTCGATCTCGAGTTCGAGCCCATCGCCATCGCCTCCGGACTGACGATTCTGCTCGGCATGCTCGGCGCCACCATCGCCGTGCTACGCATCACCCGCATCGATCCGCTGCGCGCCCTGGGAGGGCAACGATGAACGACCACACGACTCCGAGCTTAGAAATCACTGACGTCGTCTTGGAACTCGGTGATGGTGAATCTCGGGTCAGGGCACTCGATGAAGTATCCCTCACGGTGATGCCCGGAGAGTTCGCCGCCATCGTCGGGCCCTCCGGGTCGGGCAAGTCCTCGCTGCTGGCGATCGCCGGGGCCATGGCGCGGCCTGACCGCGGCACGGTGCACGTGCATGGCACCGACGTCAGCAAACTCTCCAAGAGCGCAACGACCCGTTTCCGCCTCCGCAATATCGGCTTCGTCTTCCAGTCCGGAAATCTCATCCCGTCCCTGACCGCAGCAGACCAGTTGCGCCTCGCCGGTCGACTCGCCGGTGACCGGCATGTGGATGTCGAAACACTCCTCGGCTCTGTGGGGATGGCCCATCGCGCTAAGCATCGCCCGGGCCAACTGTCCGGCGGTGAACGTCAGCGGGTCGGCATCGCCCGCGCACTCGTCAACACACCCAGCCTGCTCCTCGTCGACGAACCCACCGCCGCACTTGACCGCCGACGTAGCCACGAGGTCGTGGCGTTACTGGCCGACCGCGCACACAATGCCAACGTCGCCGTCGTCATGGTCACACACGATCGCGATGTATTGGAGCACTGTGATCGTATCTTCGAGATGGTCGACGGGCGCTTGAGCGTTCACGCTCTCGTGAACTGACGAAGTGACTCCTACGATGCGCTGGAATCCGACCCGATATCCGGGTGTGCGCGGATTCCATACTTCTGGGTAATCGGGTCGACGAAGACGTCAGGCTCTTGTGGCGGCCGCAAAGTGAACCGAAAAAATGCGGCGATCAGCCCCGCGAGAAACAGCGCTGCCAAAACGATGGTGGCTGACGTCGCCGCCAGTTGCTCGAGCACCAAGACGAAAAGCGTCTGCGCAAGGGCAATGATTACGAAGAACACGCCGATATCCAACCAAAGAACATTGCGCTTCGTGATCATCTTGTAGAGAAACACCAACCCCACCATACTTATCGGCAGTGAATACAGGGCGATAGTCGCTGCCGGAATGAAGGCTGGATACTGATAACCACCGGCCACAAACAAAATCACCTGAAGGAGCATGGTCGGCCAGACCGCAATCTTGATGTGCTCCCAATAGCTTTCATTCACTGCGCTGAAAATCGCAGCCCACCGATTGGGCCCCGTCCAATCGAACACGAAGTGGAGCAGGCTGCCAACAACGCCCAGCGGAAAGATCATCCACCAGCTCAAGACGGTGACGCTCTCCAATGTCATGAACAGGCCGACGGCGACGCACGCAAGAGGTCACGCCCCTGCCGGGTGGTGTGCTCTGCGAAGGGGACGGAATTTTGAGACTTCAGCGTCAGCATAGTTGTTTACACAAAGTGTGAACTGAGCGTTGGTCTCCATGCGAGACCTCCTTTTGGATGCGACGGGTGTCGCCTAGCTTTCAGCCGGGACCTAAGAGAAAGTCTCTCAGAAGTCCCA
>JAGQTK010000181.1 GCA_020439065.1 Microthrixaceae bacterium | reverse complement strand
GGATGCGCCGGGTCTCCTGCGCGTCGACGAGGTTGAGATCGAGCTCGCGGGTCTGCTCGACCGCCGCGAGGATCGCGTCTTTGGTGATCTCGTGGAAGACCATGCGCTTGACCGGCACCTTGGGCTTGAGCACCTCGCGCAGGTGCCAGGCGATGGCCTCACCCTCGCGGTCTTCATCAGTGGCGAGCAGGAGCTCGTCGGCGTTCTTGAGCGCGCGCTTGAGCTCGGTGACGGTGCGGCGGGCGCGGTCGCTCGAGAGCTCGTAATACGGCTCGAAGCCATCCTCGACGTTCACGGCGAAGCGCCCGAACGGGCCCTTCTTCATCTCGGCCGGCATGTCACGGGGCTCCGGAAGGTCGCGGATGTGCCCCACCGAGCTGAGCACCTCGTACCCGTCCCCAAGATACGACTGAATCGACTGCATCTTGGTCGGTGACTCCACGATGACAAGCTTCTTAGTGCTGGTCACTTCCGTCCTTTCGTTCGAAGCACACCATACACACCGCGTCGGGCCCCCGCTTGCCCGAAAGCTGGGAGGATTCTGCACCCATTCGTCCGCGATCACAATGGTTCATTGCCCGCGCGCGCCCTCACGCGCACCGGAAAGAGGCCAAAACGTGCCTCCACCACCACGGTGACCGTCACCCCCGAACGCTGTTCGCTGACCTCGCACGTGCGCACCGCGGCGCCCGAGGAGCGGGCGATGTGGGATGCCACGGCACACGGATCGCCCGCGACCACCCCCATCGCGACGTCCGCCGCCGCAAGCGCCGCATTGTCGGCGACCCCGCTGACCGCCTGTGCGACGCCCGCCGCCCCCGCGATCGCGCCCATCCCGACCGCCCCTGCCCCCGCGACCAGCACGAGGGCCGTCGCGAGGATCGTACCCGCCATGGCGCTCCTTTCTCTCCCTTGTTAACTGTCGGGACGCCACGGCGAACCCGTCCGCGCTTCCGCGGCGCCGGTTGGCCGCTCGGCCGCTCGGGCCGCTGCGGCGTCCACACACCTCGGCGTGCGATCGCCGCGCCGTCCGAACACTGCGCTGATCAATCGTTTGGCGGAACCCCCGCGAGCTCGTCGTCAAGCGCGCAACTCGAACCCCGCACCTCCGCGACCGGGAGCGTGAGCACGAGCCGAGCCGGCGCGCGCACCGTGACGCACACCAGCCCGTCGGTGCGCGCGGCTTCGAGCGTCGCCCCTGGCAGTGCGCGCCGCAGCAGGGCCAGCGCCCGCGCGTCGGATTCGCCGCGCCCGAGGAGCCGGGCCGCGTCGGCCGCGGCATCCTGCGCACGCACGTGCTGCGCGCCCACGCCGGCGCTGCCGAGCACGATCGCGAGGAGCAGGATGACCGCGGGAAGCGAGATCGCGAACTCGGCGACGACCGTGCCACGCTCGTCGCGCAGCCGCGCGCGAAGCCGTGCGCGCCGCGCGAGCCGCGCGCCCCGGTCCGAGTTCGGCCGCCCGCCCTGGTGACGGCCCGGGCGCATCACTCGACCGTCAGCGCCCGACGGATGAGATCGGTGAGGATGCCACGCACCTCATCACTGCGCATGATCACGACGAGCAGGCTGGCGAACGCGACCGCAGCCATGGTGGCGATCGCGTACTCGGCGGTGGCGGCACCGGTGTCGTCGCGAAGCAGGGCGCGCACGTCGTGGCGTGCGGTGCGGAGGGTGGTGCGGAGTTTCGACATGATGGAGTTCCTTTCGTTGGGTGCGGGGTGCCCCGCGTTTCGGTGCGCAGCGGCGTCTCCACTGGGCGGCACTGCTGGGCGGCACTGCTGGGCGAGCAGCGCGCCCGAGGCGCAGATGTCGGTGCGATGCCCGCCGAGCATCAGGGGGTGAGTCCCTGCATGTTCAGCACGGCGATGGCCATGGGCGCCACGCCAAGCAGCATGAATGCGGGCAGGGTGCAGACGCCGAGCGGAAGCAGGAGCGACGTCGACAGGCGTACCGCGGCGATCCGCCCCGCGGTACGGGCCTCCCACCTGCTGCGTTCAGCTTCTGCGCGCAGGAGTTCGGCAATCGGCACACCGGCGCTGCTCGAGAGTGCAAGCAGTCCGTCGAGGCGGCGGGCGGCCGCAGCATCCGTGCCCGCCGCAGCATCCGTGCCCGCCGCAGCCCCGCTCCCCCGCGCCGCCGCAGCCCCGCTTCGCCCTCGGGCACCGCCACGGCCTCCGCCACCGCCTCCGGCGAGTGCCGCGTCGGTGAGCATCCGCGCGCGTTCGATCGACGTCCCCCCGGCGAGCGCCACGGCGAGCAACTCGGCGCCGAGCCCGGGGATGCCTGGTGGCGGCTGCGCCCGCCGCACGAGCGTCGCACTCCACCGGCGCGAGGCGGCGATGAGCGCGATGCCGGCGACGAGGCATCCCCACCCCACCGGCCCCGCGAGCAGCGCGCCGAGCGGGTCGAAACCCAGCGCCATGCCGAGCACGAGTCCGAGCGGGGGAAGCCACGCCATCAACCGCGCCGTTGCCGCGGGTTCGCTGAGCGCGACCCGGACGTCGTCGGCAGCCTGGGCGGCGTCACGGGCGGCGGCCGCGTACCCGCGCAACGCGACCGCCAGCGGCGCGCCGACGGTGTCGGCGAGGTCCCAGGCCGCGGCGAGGCCACTCCACGCGGCGCCCTGCGCGTGCAGCGCCTGCGCGATCGTTGCGCCACCGTCGACCGCGGCGCTGATCGGCACCGCCGCGGGCGCGAGGCCCGACGCGGCCAGATGCCGCCACGCGCTCGCCGGCCCGGCGCCAGCCTGCAGGAGCGCCGAGAGCTGCCGCACCGTGTCGGCCATCAGCGCGACCGCCGCGGTGTGCGCCTCCGGTGCCGCACCCGCGCGCAGCCTGACCCTGACCATCCCCGCCTCCCTCACGCCCGCCACGCCTGCGTCGGCGTCGGCGTTCGCACGTGCGTCGGTGCCGGACTCGGCATCGACGTCGGCGTGGGCATCGGCATCGGCATCGGCGTGACGATGAGGCGCCCACCACGGACCTCGAGCACACCGGCCCCTGCGAAGCGGTGTCCGGCATCGGTGCGCTCGACATGCAACACCAGGCCGATCGCGCTCACCGCCTGCCGGGCGAGCGCGTGGTCGCTCATCCCGCAGAGCGCGCCGAGCGCCTCCAGCCGCGCGGCGACGTCGGCCAGCCCGTTGGCGTGCACGGTGCCCGCGCCGCCCGCGTGGCCGGTGTTCAGCGCCGAGAGCAGCTCGCGCACCTCTGCGCCGCGACACTCGCCCACCACCAGGCGGTCCGGGCGCATCCGCAGCGCCTCCCGCACCAGGCGCGCAAGCCCGACCTCACCCGCGCCCTCGATATTTGGCTGCCTCGCCTCCAACGACACGTGGTGCGGGTGATCGATCTGCAGCTCCGCGACATCCTCGATGGTCACGATCCGCTCAGCGGTGGATGCCTCGGCCAACAGCGCCGCGAGCAGCGTCGTCTTGCCCGCCCCGGCGGCCCCGGCGATCAGCAGATTCGTTCGAGCCCGCACAACCTCCCGGAGCCAGGCGAGCACCCCCGGGTCGCCGCCGAACATTCCGCCGGCGGCGAGCGCGTCGAGGCTCGGTGGGCCAAGTCTCGGGACGCGGATCGACAGGCTCGTACCGTGGCGAGCAATCGGCGGAAGCACCGCGTGCACGCGGGCGCCGTCGGCGAGTCGCACGTCTACGCACGGGCTCGCCTCATCGACGTGCCGCCCACCGCGCGCGATGAGCGCGGTCGCGAGTGCACGAACCTCCGCCTCGCCCGCATGCCAGCCGGGTTCGCGCAC
>JAGQTK010000180.1 GCA_020439065.1 Microthrixaceae bacterium | reverse complement strand
TGCCACGGAACACCCCGGTGATGTGCGCGCGCACCTCGGGTACCCGGGCAACACCGCTGACCGCGGCCGAGACGCGGGGGTCGCGGATTGCCTCGGTGATGTCGGTGTCGCCGACCCGGACCCAGTAGTCGTCGGGGTCGGTTGAGATGGCGTAGGGAAACGCGCCGGTCGCCGTGATGACGGCGTCGGCGTCGGCGGTGTCGCCGCCGCAGGCGAGCACATGCCAGGCGAGGGCCCGGTAGGCAGCACCCGTGTCGAGGTACGCGTAGTCGCGCCGGCGGGCGATCTCTTTGGAGACGCTCGATTTGCCGCTGCCCGCGGGGCCGTCGATGGCGACGACGGTGGTGTGGAGGACGATGGCCTCAGTCATGGGTGCTCCCCGCGATCTTCCAGCCGCGTGATTCGAGGCCGTCGAGGGCATCGCGCGTCGATTGCGGCACGACGCTGAGTTCGGCGAGGCCGAACTGGGCCCCTGGCGAGTGCTCGAGGCGGAAGTCCTCGATGTTGATGTCGAGCTCACCGAGGTCGGCGAAGAGCTTGCCGAGCTGGCCCGGGCGGTCATCGACGCGCACGATCACGGTGTCGAAGCGACGGTTCTGCCCGTGCTTGCCGGGAAGCCGCTCCACCCCCTCGTTGCCGTGCTGGATGGTCTCGGCGATCGTGCGGCGCGCGCCCGCGGCATCCGGCTCGCGCAGCGCCTCGACCACACCGGAGAGATCCGCGGCGAGCGCGTCGAGCACCTCGACGACGGGCGCCGCGTTGGCGCCGAGGATCTGCACCCACAGCTCGGGCGCGCTGGCGGCGATGCGGGTGGTGTCGCGCACGCCCTGCCCCGCCAGGCGCAGGGCGCCCTCTGGCGCGGTGGCAAACCGGCTCGCGAGCAGGCTCGCCACCAGCTGCGGCACGTGCGAGACGAGGGCGACCGAGCGGTCGTGATCTTCGGGCGTCATCTCCACCGGCATGGCGCCGACATCGAGCGCGAGGCCCTCGACGATCGCCAGGTCATCCCGCGGCGTCTCGTCGTCGCGGCACACGACCCAGGGCCGGCCGATGAAGATGTCGGCGCGGGCCGAGATGGCGCCGCCCCGTTCGCGCCCGGCGAGCGGGTGTGAGCCGATGTAGTGCGTGAGGTCGACCCCGCGTGCGCGCAGCTCGTGCAGTGGGGCGAGCTTGACGCTTGCCACGTCGGTGACCACCGCGTTCGGGAAGGCCGTGAGCTCGCGCTCGATCACCTCGGCCGTGACATCCGGCGGCACGGCCACCACGATGAGCCCCGGCTGGTCGTCATCGCGGGCCGCGCGGCCCGCGCCGTAGTCGATCGCGAGGCGCAGCTGAGTGGGGGCGGCATCGACCAGGGCGACGTCGACGCCGAGCGCGGTCAACGCGTGCCCGATGCTCGCGCCAAGCAGCCCCGTGCCGACGATGCGCACGGTGCCCTGTGTGCGCGCCATGCCGTTCACATCGACTCCTGCTCGTGGGCCTCTCGCCCGTCTGGTGCGTCCGCATCGCGCATCTCGCCCGCGTCACGCTGTGTACGTGCCTCGCGCACGCCATCCGCGCCGCGCGACAACGTCAACACGGCTCCGCGTTCAACCTTAGTCAACTCGCGGGTCCTCCCCACCGGGAGTGACCCCAGGTGCAGCGGGCCGAACTGGCGTCGCACGAGCTCGACGACCGGATGCCCCACGGCATCCATCATGCGACGCACGATGCGATTGCGCCCCGAGTGCAAGGTCAACTCGACGAGACTGGTCGCGCCGTCGCCCCGCCCGCGCCCCTCCGAGACGCCGAGCAGCCGAGCCTTGTCGGCCTTGATCGGGCCGTCGTCGAGCGTGATGCCGCGCGTGAGCTTCGCGATCGTCTGCGGGGTGACCTTGCCCGCGACCTTGGCGATATACATCTTCGACACCTCGAACGAAGGATGCGCCAGCACGTGCGCGAGCGTTCCGTCGTTCGTGAGCAGCAGCAGGCCGCTGGTGTCAGCATCCAAGCGACCCACGTTGTAGAGGCGCTCCTCGAATCGCTCGGTGAAGCGCCGCAGATCGGGCCGGCCACGGTCGTCGCGCATGGAGCTGACCACGCCGGTGGGCTTGTTGAGCATCACATACCGCTTCGACGCGTCGAGTTGCACGGCGATGCCGTCGACGGCGACGAGATCGACCGCCGGGTCGATGCGGCGACCGAGCTCGGTGACGATCTCGCCGTTCACCTCGATGCGGCCGGCGACGATCATGTCTTCACACACCCGGCGTGAGGCTACGCCCGCGTGTGCCAGCACCTTCTGCAGCCGCTCCCCCTCGGTTCCCCGAGGGTCGGTCACTGCGTTGACATCGTTCATCGTGGCATCCCTTCGCCGGCATGTGCATCATCGATTCCCGGGATCCCGCCGAAGCCCTGCGTGCCGTCGTCGAGCAGCGGCGAGATGGGTGGCAGCTCGTCGAGCGAGTTGATCCCGAGATACCCGAGCAGCGCGTCGGTGGTGCCGTAGTGAATCGCGCCCGTCTCGGCATCGGTGAACTTTTCGGTGATCAGGCCGCGCGCCACCAATGTGCGCACGACCGAGTCGACGTTCACGGCGCGGATCCCGGCGATCGCGCCGCGGGTGATCGGCTGTTTGTACGCGACCACGGCGAGCGTCTCGAGCGCGGCCTGCGAGAGGCGCGACGGCGTCTGCGTCGTGACGTAGTCGGTCACGAGCGCGTCGTGCTCGGCGCGCACGTAGATGCGCCAGCCGCCACCGACCTCGCGCAGCTCGAAGCCGCGGCGCGGCCCGGAGCCCTCACCGTCGAAGTCGGCGCACAGCGCGGCGATCGCCGACCGGACCGCGCCGGCGGGGGCGCCCACCGCCGCGGCGAGCGCCACGGTGCTCTGCGGCTCGTCGACCACCATCAGGATCGCCTCGAGGCGGCGCTCGAGCGCCGTGCCGGGTTCGGGCGTCGTCACGGGCGCGTTCGCGGGCGCCGTTTCGGGGGCGGATGCGTCGGCGTCGGCGCCGGCGTCAGGCAGCCCGCCGGCGGGCATCTCGTCAATTGTCATAGTCGGCTCCAAGCGTGGCGAGCGACTCGTCGCTCCAGGTCGTGGCGGTCCAGCGCAGCGTGAGCTCGCCGAGCGGCTCCAGCTGGTCGAACGAGATCGCGGCGTGCCGATACAGCTCCAGCACGGAGAGGAAGCGCGCCACCACGACGCCCGGCTCGTGCACGCCGGCGATCAGTTCGCGAAAGCTCATCGATTCGGCCCCTCGCAGCAACGTCACCACGATGGCGGCCTGCTCGCGGATGCTCACGAGCGGCGCGTGCAGGTGGCCGAGCCCGACCGTGGGGAGCTCCCGAGGGGTGGTCGCCAGCAACGCGAGCGCGGCGAAGTCCGTCGGGCTCAGCGTCCAGACGAGTTCGGGGACGCGGTCCCGGAAGCGGTCCTCGAGCCGCACCGAGCGCGCGTGGCGCGCGTCTTCGGCGTGGAGGCGCGCCGCGAACCAACCCGAGATCTCCTTGAAGGCGCGGTACTGCAGCAGCCTCGCGAACAGCAGATCGCGCGCCTCCAGCAGCGCCACGGATTCGGCATCCACAAGCTCGCCCTGCGGCAGCAGGCCCGCGATCTTCATGTCGAGCAGGGTCGCCGCAACGACGAGAAATTCGGATGCCTGCTCCAACTCCTCCTCGCCGTCGAGCTCGCGCAGAAAGGCGATGAACTCGTCGGTGACCCGGCTCAGCGACACCTCGGTGATGTCGAGCTCGTGCTTCGAGATCAGCGTCAGCAGCAGGTCGAAGGGGCCTT
>JAGQTK010000017.1 GCA_020439065.1 Microthrixaceae bacterium | reverse complement strand
GAGCTGACCTTCTGGTCGGACGTGATGACGGTGACCCCCGGTCCCGGAGAGGTCGTCGAGACGCACGAGGAGGCCACCGCGGCCCGTCACGCGTTCTTCGCGACGATTGCGAAGATGTACCAGGAGCGCGGCGCCGCTGAGCCCGAGATGGACTTCATGTCGCTGATGGCGCACAGCCCGCAGTCGAAGGACTTCACGCTCCCCGAGATCCTCGGCGACGCGATCATCCTCCTGGTGGGCGGCAACGACACCACGCGCAACACGCTGACCGGTTCGGTGTACGCGATGGACCGCTTCCCCGAGGAGCAGGCGAAGCTGCGGGAGAACCCGAAGCTGATCCCGAACATGGTCGCGGAGACGATCCGTTGGCAGACGCCGCTGACGCACATGATGCGGAAGGCGAACGAGGATGTCGAGGTGGGCGGCAAGCTCATCAAGAAGGGCGACACCATCGCGATGTGGTACGTCTCCGGCAACCGCGACGACTCGAAGCTCGAGAGCCCCAACGAGTACAAGATCGACCGGAAGAACCCGCGTCAGCACCTCTCGTTCGGCTTCGGTGTGCACCGTTGCCTCGGCAACCGCGTCGGCGAACTGCAGCTGCGACTGGCCTGGGAAGAGATTCTCAAGCGCTTCCCCGAGATCAAGGTCGTGGGTGAGCCCGTGCGCGCGTACAACAACTTCGCGAAGGGCTACGACAGCATGACCGTCATCATCCCGAGCCGCTACGACGCGTAGCTCTGGAGACCCCGACGAGTGCGGCGTGCTGTGCGCTGATGGCGGCACGCCGCACCTGTCACTCTTATGAGAATTGGGTTCTCGAGTGCCGCGCAGAAACCGAACGCGATATGCTTTCCGTGAAAGCGCGGCGGCTGGTGCGGTCAAGGAGGACACGCGATGCGCACGCTGAAGGCTCCAGGCCCCACCCGGTACCTGGTTCTCGAACGCAATCGCCACAGGGCGGCGCGCCCACCCCAGGTGCCACCGCGGTGAGCGCGACGCGCACTCGGTGGTGAGGAGCTTCGCGCGGGCGATCACACCGATCTGGGCTCGAACAATTCATGAACGAAACATCTCGTGCGGCATGCTGTCGCCGGGCGAAGACATGAGGAAAACATGGCAATGAACACCGTCGTCATCATTGGAGGTGGCCAGGCCGGCTACCAGACTGCCGCGTCGCTGCGGCAGCAGGGCTTCACCGGCAAAGTCACCGTGGTCAACAATGAACCCGGCTTGCTGCCCTATCAGCGCCCGCCGCTTTCCAAGGGCTACCTGCTCGGCACGCTCACCGCCTCGCACCTGCTCCACCGCAACGAGAAGTGGTACGCGAGCCAAGACGTCGAGGTGCTCGACGGCCACGCGGTCGAGATCGACCGTGCGGGACGCCGAGTGCTGCTCGAAGACGGCACTGCCCTGGCCTATGACCACCTTGTGCTCGCCACTGGCGCGCGCAACCGTGAGTTGCCGGTGGCCGGTGCAGACCTCGCGGGCGTGTTCGGCATGAAAACGAAGGCCGACGCTGACGCCGTGGCGGAGCGTGTGCGCACGGCCCAGAACGTCGTTGTCGTCGGAGCGGGATTCATCGGCCTCGAGTTCGCCTCCGTGGCCGCCAAGCTCGGTGCCAAGGTGCATGTGCTCGAGCTCGCCGACCGTCCCATGGCGCGCGCGCTGACGACCGTGACCTCTGAGCGCTTCCGGGCCGCGCACGAGAGCTGGGGCGTCACGCTCGATTTCGGTTCGGGGATCGAGCGGATCGAGGGCGAGGACGGCGAGGTTCGCCGAGTGATCACGTCGGACGGACGCACGCTCCCGGCCGACCTCGTCGTCTACGGCATCGGTGTCATCGCGAACACCGAACTTGCGGAGGCCGCGGGCCTTGCAGTCGCCAACGGCATCGTTGTCGATGCGTTGCTGCAGACCAGTGACCCGAACATCTCCGCCGTCGGCGACGCCGTGAACTTCCCATGCGTGCAGCTGGATTCCGCGCCCACGCGCCTCGAGTCCGTGCAGAACGCCGCCGACCAGGCCCGCGCCCTCGCCGCACGGCTGATGGGAAGCGGTGCCGACTACATCGCGCTGCCGTGGTTCTGGTCGGACCAGGGAGACCTCAAGCTGCAGATCGCCGGCATGTCGGTCGGCTACGACAGCACGGTCGAACTCGAGGTGCCGGAGGCGAACCAGATGATCGTCCTGTGCTTCAAGGGCGACACGCTGCTCGCGGTCGAGACGGTCAACCGCCCCGGCGAGCACATGATCGCGCGCCGGATCCTCGCCGGTGACGCCTCGCTGCGGCCCGCCGATGCTGCGGCACCGGGCTTCAACCTCAAGGAATGGGAGCAGTCCCGCGCGGCGGTGCCCGTCGGCTGACACCTCTCGGTACACCGGCGCGCCCGTCGCAGCGAGAGCTGCGGCGGGCGCACTGCATTTCGCGCAACGCGGGCGCGCTTCGGACGCCGCCGGCCTCTCCCGCGCGGCATCGCGCGGCGCGCGGCTGGCTACTCGGCTGCGAGAAAGCCGCGCAACAGCACGAGTTGGTTCGCGATGAGCTCGGGCAGTGAGGCCTCGGGGTCCTTCAGCCAGGCGTCATAGGCGGCGAGGCTCATGCTCAGGCTGGCCTGCGCGATCAGCGCCGGGAGGGCGTCGTCGGGGGCGAGTGCGGTGCGCTCGGCCACGAACTCGGCGACGACGCGTCGCCACGCCGCGTAACGGAGCACGGAATGCGCCTGGAGCGCCGGCGTCTCGAGCACGAGCCGCATGCGCTCGACGTGCGGTGGGTCGGCATCGATGTCGAACTCGTTGAAGCGGCAGACGCCGAGGTGGAGGGCATCGGCGACGGGGAGGTCCGTGGGCGTGGCCGCGAGGATCTCGCGGAAATGGTCCAACGTGCTGTCGAACTGGCCCCACGGGATGTCGTTTTTCGATTCGAAGTAGCGAAACAGCGTGCGTCGGCCGACGCCGACCTCGCGAGCGATCGCCTCGAGGGTGGTGCCCTCAAAGCCGTGCTCGCTGAAGAGGCGAAACGCCGCCCGCTCGATGTCTGCGTGCGAGGTCACGACGGGCCGTCCTGGCGCAAGGGCCGGGCGCTGATCGGCGGAAACCTGGGCAGACATAATGGCTGTCAATATACCAACGGGCATCTGGGCGACACAGAAGGCGGACGCAATAAGTCACGGCGACGCTTTCTTTTTGGCGCTGAGTGCCATTATGATCGACGCAGGGCGCACGCGCGACGTTGCGCTGCACCCTGCGATGCGGCCGCGAGCCACATCCGAATCTTCATCGATGCCCCCGGGCAGCCTGCACCGTCCTGGCGCACACGATCTGAGAAGAGCGACCCCATGAAGTTGAACCCTTGGAAGCAGAACCCCTGGTTCGAGAGCGTCGCGGTAGCTCAGCGACGCGCCAAGAAGCGCCTCCCGGCCCCCGTCTACGCGGCGCTCGTCGCCGGCTCCGAACGTGGGCAGACCATCGAAGACAACGAGGCGGCGTTCAAGGAGATCGAGTTCTCGCCCCTCGTGGCCGGCCACAAGCCCGACCGCTCGATGGCGACGCGGGTGCTGGGGCAGGACATCTCGCTCCCGGTGATCATCTCTCCCACGGGCGTGCAGGCGGTCAACCCCGAGGGTGAGGTTGCCGTCGCCCGCGCGGCCGGCTCGCGCGGCACGCTCATGGGCCTGTCGAACTTCGCGTCGAAGTCCGTCGAGGAGGTCACCGCGGCCAACCCCAACACGATCTTCCAGATGTATTGGACGGGCGACCGCGACACCATGGTGCAGCGCATGCAGCGCGCCCACGCAGCCGGCGTCAAGGGCCTGATGGCGACCCTCGACTGGTCGTTCTCGATGGGCCGCGACTGGGGGAGCCCCGAGATCCCCGAGAAGGTGAACTTCAGCGCCGCGCTCAAGCTCGGCCCGCAGGTCATCCTTCGGCCGGGCTGGCTGTGGAGCTTCGCCCGCACGTTCAACATTCCCGACCTCACCGCGCCGAACCTCGCCGCACCCGGGGCGAAGAAGGGCCCGACGTTCTTCGGCGCCTATTACGAGTGGATGACGACCCCGCCGCCGAGCTGGGAGGATGTGGCCTGGATGCGCGAGCAGTGGGCGCAGATCAGCGGCACCCCGTTCATGCTCAAGGGCGTCAGCCGCGTCGACGACGCCAAGCGCGCGGTCGACGCGGGCGTGTACGCCATCTCGGTCTCGAATCACGGCGGAAATAACCTGGACGGCACCCCCGCAGCCATCCGCCTGCTGCCCCCGATCGCCGCCGCCGTCGGCGACCAAGTCGAGGTGCTGCTCGATGGCGGCATCCGGCGCGGTTCCGATGTGGTGAAGGCCGTCGCCCTTGGTGCGCGCGCCGTGATGATCGGCCGTGCCTACCTCTGGGGTCTCGCGGCCAACGGCGAGGCCGGCGTCGGCAACGTGCTCGACATCATGCGCTCGGGCATCGACTCGGCGATGATGGGCATGGGTGTGGCCTCGCTTGATGAGCTGCGCCCCGAGCTGTTCGAGATCCGCGAGGGCTTCTCGCGCCGCGCCGGTGCCGGCGTGGGGCGCTCGCTGAGCGAGATCTAGTCCGTCCCCTGCGCAGACACAAAAGCATCCCGGCCCCAATGGCGCCGGGATGCTTTTTGTTTGGATGCCCGATCAGTCGGTGAACTGCATCGGGTCGATCTCCTGGTTCGGGCGATACACATCGCCCAGCAGGCGCGAGCCGTCGAAGGTCAGCTTTGCGGTGGCCTGCAGGGGCTCGCTGCCGGGGACGCGGGTGATCTCGGCGAGATCGAGGCGCAGATCGTCGGCCTCGTGGCCGGTGCGGACGCTGATCACGCCGGTCTCGCCCTCCCAGGCGATGATGGGGTCGGCGATGATCACGGCGAGGAAGCCGCCGTGCGCGTTCATGTCGACATGGCCGGAGAAGCTCCAGGTCTGATCCGTGATCTCGGTTGAGGGGAAGACGAAGTCGACGCCCTCATGCGTCACGTCATCCGAGACCTCGATGGTCCCGGCCGCGCCGCGGACGTAGCCTTGGAAGCTCTCTTTGATGGGCCAGCGCAATTTCACAATCGACTCCTTCGTCATGCTCTGAGATGTGCCGCAAACGTCACCGAGGGATGGTGTGGCACAGGTTCCACAATATCGCGGCGGGCCGCGGCATCCCGAATATTGCCTGTGGAAACGAAGGGGCCCCGCACCCTCTCGACAGAGAAGGTGCGGGGCCCGAATCGCACGTGACGGGTGCCGACTAGAGCGCGACCTCGAAGAGGCCGGCTGCGCCCATGCCGCCGCCGACGCACATGGTGATGACGACGTACTTGACGCCGCGACGCTTGCCCTCGATCAGGGCGTGGCCGACCTGGCGGGCGCCGGTCATGCCGAAGGGGTGACCGATCGAGATGGCGCCACCGTTGACGTTGAAGCGCTCGGGGTCGATGCCGAGCTTGTCGCGCGAGTAGACGGTCTGCGAGGCGAAGGCCTCGTTGAACTCCCACAGGCCGACGTCGTCGACGGTCAGGCCGTGCAGCTTCAGCAGCTTCGGCACGGCGACGACCGGGCCGATGCCCATCTCGTCAGCGTCGACACCCGCAACGGCCATGCCGCGGTAGATGCCGAGGGGCTGGATGCCGCGACGCGAGGCTTCGCCCGCCTCCATGAGCACCGACGCCGAGGCGCCGTCCGAGAGCTGCGAGGCGTTGCCCGCGGTGATGGTCGAGGTGACCGAGGAGGTGCCGTCCGGCAGTACGGCCTTCAGGCCCGCGAGGTCCTCGAGCTTGGTGCCGGGGCGGTTGCCCTCGTCCTTGGTGAGGAGGACATCCTCGTAGCTGACCTCGCCGGTCTCGCGGTCGACCAGCTTCTTGCGCGAGGCGAGCGGGACGATCTCGTCGTCGAACTTGCCGGCGGCCTGCGCGGCCGCGGTGCGCTGCTGCGAGAGGAACGAGTACTCGTCCTGCGCTTCGCGCGACACGCCGTAGCGCTCGGCGACGATCTCGGCGGTGTTGATCATCGGCATGTAGATGCCGGCGATGTTCTCCTCGAGCCACGCGTTGCGGGCGCGCTCACCCTTCGACGAGGGCATGAGCGAGACGCTCTCGACGCCGCCACCGACGGTGACCTGGAAGCCATCGGTGATGATCTCCTTGGCCGCGGTCGCGATGCCCATCAGGCCCGACGAGCACATGCGGTCGATCGACATGCCGGGGACCGAGGTGGGCAGGCCCGCGCGCAGCAGACCCTGGCGGGCGATGTTGCCGCCGGTGGTGCCCTTCTGGATCGCGTTGCCGATGAGGACGTCTTCGACCTCTGCCGGGTCGACACCCGAACGCTCGACGGCGTGCTTGATGGCGTGGCCAATGAGCTCCTGGCCGTCAGTGTCGTTGAACGCGCCACGACCGGCGCGGCCGATCGGCGTGCGGGCGGTCGAGACGATGACTGCTTCCCTCATGGAGGTTCTCCTTCTGTTGTGGGTTCCGCTAAATCGCGAAGCTGGTGGTGCCTGATGTGTTCAGTTGGTCGAGGTGGTTCAGGTGCGCTCGCGTCGCTGCCAGCGCATCCTCCCGGTCCGGGTTGGTGAGCCCTTCCCATCCGCGGCGCCACGGCATCAGGCTCGTGAGCTCCCACGGGCTTGCGCCCGGGTGCGCGGCGCGGACCACGGCGACTTCGCCTAGGCGCCGCGCAAGCCGCGCTCGCAGCTGCTCGGTGCGCGCTTCCAGGCCCCGGAAGTGGTACTCATGCCCGGGGCAGATCTGGAAGTCGCTCCAGCGCGCGATCTTCTGCAGGGACGCCAGGTACCCCCCGACGGTGTCTTCGTCTGGGCGGTCTTCGAACGCACCGATGTTCGGGTGGATGGTGGGCAGGACGTGGTCGCCGGTGAACAGCACCGCTTCGTCTTCGTCGACGATGCAGACGCTGCCCGCGGTGTGCCCCGGGGTCACGATGACGCGAAGGGTGCGGCCGGGGAGCGGGAGTCGCATCCCGTCTTCAAGTGGGAGCGTGGCGAGTGCGGTCTCGAACAGGTGCCCGCGGCGGCGCTTGCGGTCGCCGAGTTCGGCGACCACCTCGGCCGGTGCGCCGCTGTCGGCGAGCCAGTCGGTGTAGGCCTGGATGCGCGCTTCGAGCTCGGGCGTGCCGGCGACGGGCCAGTGCTCGAGCGGGTGCAGCCCGAACCAGGCGCCGGTCTCGACCACCAGGCGCTCGGCGGCTTCCATGTGGTCCCAGTGCCAGTGGGTCGCGATCACGCCGGCGAGGTTTCGAAGCTCGAGCCCGGCCGCCGCGACGCCGCGCAGCAGCTGCTCGCGGCCCTCGGGGGTCTCGGCGCCCGGATCGATCACGATGAAGCGCTCGTCATCGCCGATCACGAGATAGGCGAAGGTGTAGCGAACCGGCAGGTCGCAGGTCACCGGCACCGCCCAGACGCGGGGCGTGATGCGCTCGATTTCGGGCACCCGTCCGGCCTTGCGTGCAGCGCGGTCAACCACTTCGTGGGTCGCGATCATGTAAGGCTCCGGGGGACGTCGACATTGACTACGAAAACGATGAGCGCTGAGCTCGCTCCCATCCTACGTCCATGCCGCTGGAGACCGCGACTTTCGTTGCACGAAAACCGAGTAGTGGTTGACAAAAACGAATGATCGGGGGTTAGCTGGCGAGACGCGACCGCGTCCATCCGACGCCTTCGCGAACGACGCGACCGCGAAGGCGAGGTCAGGTGCGAAGCATCCACGTGCCCTCATGGGTGACCATCGTCGTGCTCTCGTTGGCCGGCATGTCTGGTTCGCTGCAGTTCACGCTCCCGCTGCCGATCCTGCCGAGCATGCCCGCGATCCTGAACATCAGCGCGAACGACGCCTCCTGGATCATCACGGCGACGCTGCTGAGCAGCACGATCGCAACGCCGATCGTCTCGCGCATGGCCGATATGTACGGCAAGCGGCGGATGCTGCTGCTCTCGCTCGCGCTGATGGGCATCGGCTCCGCGATCGTCGCGCTCAGCGCGGACTTTGCGATGGTGCTCGTGGGGCGCGCCGTGCAGGGCGCCTCGGCGGCGCTGATCCCGGTCGGAATCAGCCTCCTGCGCGACAAGCTCCCGGCGGAGCGTGCGAACTCGGCGGTGGCGCTGATGAGTGCGACCCTCGGCATCGGCTCGGCGCTCGGGCTGCCGCTGTCGGGGGTGCTTTCGGACGCCTTCGGATGGCACTCGGTGTTTTGGGCATCGGTCATCGCGGCGGCGCTGCTCGGCGGACTCATCCTCGCGTTCGTCACCGAGTCGCCCCTGCGCACGGGGGGCCGGTTCGACCTCAGCGGCGCGCTGCTGCTGTCGATCGTGCTCACGGCGGCGCTGCTGCTGCTGTCGAAGTTCGCGGATTGGCCGCCGGTGGTGCTGCTCGCCCTCGCCGTGATCACCCTCGTCGGGCTCGCGGGCTGGGTCCCGATGCAGCTGCGACACCGACAGCCGATGGTCGATCTGCGCATCGCGATGACGCGCCCCGTGCTCCTCACCAACATCGCCTCGGTGTTCACGGGCATCGCGATGTTCGCGAACATGCTGTTGACTACGCAGCAGCTGCTCGCGCCCGTGGCGTCTGGGCACAAATTCGGCCTCACGATGGTCGAGACCGGGCTGGTGATGCTGCCGTCGGGCATCGTCATGGTGGCGCTGGCGCCCGTGTCGGGGTGGCTCCTCGACCGCCTCGGCGGCAGGCCGGTGCTGATCCTCGGCAACGCAATCCTCGCCGCCGGCTTCGTGCTGCGCATCGTGTTCGACTCGACGGTGCTCGGGGTGATCGTCGTCTCTGCCGTCATCAGCGTCGGTGTCTCGTTCGCGTTCTCGGCCATGCCGACCCTGATCATGGCGTCGGTGCCGAACACGGCGACGTCGGCCGCCAACGGCGTGAACGCGCTCGTCCGCTCGCTCGGCACGGCGTTCAGCAGTGCGCTGATCGGCTTTCTCATCGGCGTGATGGGCGCACCCAACGGGGGGAGCGAGTTTCTGTCGATGTTCGGGCTGCACCTGTGCTTCGGGCTTGCCGCCGCCAGCGCGGCGCTCGCCACGTTCATCGGGGTGTTCGTGCCTCGCGGCATACGCGCGCAGGTGTCGGCACCCGGTGCCGATGGGATCCCCCAAATCGTGGTGCGCGGGCAGGTCACCGTGTGCGGCGGGGGTGAGGTCTCGGCCCCTGCGATCGTCACCTTCATGCGAACGGATGGCGCGCCGGTGGATTGGGCGCGGGTTGACGGGCAGGGCCAGTACCTGGCCATGCTGCCGGGCCCGGGCAGATACGTCGCTGTCGCAGCCGCGGTCGGCTGGGCGCCACACACCGCGGTGCTCGACGTGGCGGATGACGGCGAGCACCGCGGCGAGCATGGTGGCGAGCACGACGGTGAGCACGGTGGGGATGGTGTTCGGTGGGACGCCGAGCTGGAACGGCAATTCACGGTCTCCGGCACCGTTCGGGGGCCGGAGGGGCCCGCAGCGCACGCCACCGTGAGCTTTCACCGCGCCGGCAACGACTTCGCGGGGGCGGTGCGCTGTGATGCGCACGGTGCGTTCGAGCTGCCACTGCCGCCGGCGGGGCGCTACGTCGTCACGGCGATCGCCGTGGACGGGAGCTGGGCGCACTCGCGCAAGGCCACCATCGGTGTCGGATCGGTGCGGATCGACCTTCCGGCGAGTGCCGAAAGTCCCGCCGGGCTCGACCTCCGCGCCGAGCCCGCGCGGCTTCGTTAGGCTGAGGGCATGCACGGCGAATATAAGGTCCCCGGCGGCAAGCTCGTCGTGGTCGACTTCGACCAGCGCGACGGTCGCATTGCCGGCTTTCACCTCTCTGGCGATTTCTTCCTAGAGCCGGACGATGCGCTGGAGTCGATTGTGGGGGCGGTGAACGGGCTGCCCGTGGAATCCGATGTACCCACCATCGCCACCGCGATTCGCGCGTCCCTCCCAGAGGGCGCGGTGCTGCTGGGCTTCACCCCTGAGTCGGTGGCGACGGCTGTGCGCCGCGCGATGATCACGGCCCCGGGGTGGCGCGATTTCGAGTGGCAGATCGTGCACGAGCCCGCTGTGTCGCCCGCGATGAACCTCGCGCTCGACGAGGTGCTCACCCAGCGGGTGGGCGATGGGCGGCGCGCGCCCACCATGCGCCTATGGGAATGGAACGAGTCGGCCGTCGTGATCGGCTCGTTCCAGTCCTTCCGGAACGAGGTCGACGAGGAACAGGCCGGGCGCCACGGGTTCAAGGTGGTGCGCCGCATCTCGGGCGGTGGCGCGATGATGATGGCGAAGGACGCCATCATCACGTACTCGTTGTATGCGCCGGGCGAGTTGGTGGCGGGGATGACCTTCGCCGATTCCTACGCGTTTCTCGACGATTGGGCGCTGCAGGCACTGCGCGCGGTGGGCATCGACGCGGTGTACCAACCGCTCAATGACATCGCGAGCCCGAGCGGCAAGATCGGCGGCGCCGCGCAGAAGCGCCTCGCCAACGGCGGGGTGCTACACCACGCGACCCTCAGCTACGACATGGACGGTGACGTGATGGCGCAGGTGCTGCGCATCGGCCGCGAGAAGCTCAGCGACAAGGGCACCGTCTCGGCGGCAAAGCGCGTGGACCCGCTCCGCTCGCAGACCGGCCTGTCGCGGGCGGCGATCATCGAGTCGTTCGCCCGGACGTTCACGACGCTCTACGGCGCGACGCCGGGGCATATCACCGAAGAGGAATATGCCGAGGCGCGCGAACTGGTCGCGAGCAAGTTCGAGACCGACGCGTGGCTGCATCGCGTGCCGTGACGGACGACACCGCGCCCGAGGCATCCGTCACCATCATCGAAGCCGACAACCTCGCGGCGCTTGCCGCGTTCGAGGATGCCTCGTTCCAGCTGATCTACCTCGACCCGCCGTTCAACACGGGGCGCGCGCAGCGCAAGCAGGTCGAACTGGCGCGTCGGCCGGCGGCGGGCGATGACGCGCAGCCCGCAGAACCCGCAGAACCGCTCGACAACCCGCGAGTGCGCCGCGGCTTTCACGGGCTGAGCTATGAGCGCATCCGCGGCGAGCTGCGCGCATACGACGACCAGTTCGATGACTACTGGGGCTTTCTCGAGCCACGCCTGGCCGAGGCCTGGCGGCTGCTGCGTGGCGACGGCACGCTGTACCTGCACCTCGATTACCGCGAGGCGCACTATGCCAAGGTGATGCTCGACGCGCTGTTCGGGCGCGAGTGCTTCCTCAACGAGCTGATCTGGGCCTACGATTTCGGCGGCAAGACGAACAAGCGCTGGCCGACCAAGCACGACACGATCCTCGTCTACGTGAAAGATCCCGACGCGTACCACTTCGATTCGGCGGCCGTCGACCGTGAGCCGTACATGGCGCCGGGGCTGGTCACACCCGAAAAGGCCGCGCGGGGCAAGCTGCCCACCGACGTGTGGTGGCACACCATCGTGCCGACCTCGGGCCGGGAGAAGACCGGGTATCCCACGCAGAAGCCCGCCGGCATCCTGCGCCGGATCATCCAGGCCTCCTCCCGCCCCGGCGACACCGTGCTGGATTTCTTTGCGGGCAGCGGCACCACCGGCGCGGTCGCCCACGCGCTGGGGCGCAACGCCGTGCTCATCGACGACAACCCCGAGGCGATCGCCGTGATGGCGCGCCGGATGCCGTGGGCACACCTCACCCGCATTTGAACCGGCGCGTCCCCTAGGCTGTGGCCATGCGATTCGGAACCTTCATCCCACAGGGCTGGCGTCACGATCTGGTCGGCATCGCGCCGGCGCAGCAGTGGCAGACGATGCACGACCTCGCGCAGCACGTGGATGCGGGGCCCTGGGAATCGTTGTGGGTCTACGACCACTTCCACACGGTGCCCGCGGTGAGCGAGGAGGCCACGCACGAGGCGTGGACGCTGATGGCAGCGTACGCCGCCACCACCTCCCGCGTGCGGCTCGGGCAGATGTGCACGTGCATGAGCTACCGCAACCCCGCCTACCTGGCGAAGGTGGCAGCCACCGTCGACGTGATCTCGGGTGGGCGGGTCGAGATGGGCATCGGCGCGGGCTGGTACGAGCACGAGTGGCGCGCCTACGGCTACGGCTTCCCCTCTGCCGGCGAGCGCCTCGCCCGCCTCGACGAGGGCGTGCAGATCATGCAGCAGGCCTGGCGCACGGGCAGCGCCACCTTCGACGGCACGCACTATCAGGTCGATGGCGCGGTGGTGCGCCCGTTGCCGCTGCAGGAGGGTGGCATCCCCACGTGGATCGCCGGCGGTGGCGAGAAGGTGACGCTGCGGATCGCGGCGAAGTACGCGCAGTACACCAACTTCTCGGGCTTCCCCGAGGAGTTCGACCACAAGAGCCAGCTGCTGCGCGCGCACACGCTCGATGTCGGCACCGACTTCGACGCGATCGTGCGCTCGAGCAACTACAACACGGTCATCGCCGAGACGGAGGCAGAGGTCGAGGACCGCCTCGCCGCGCTCGAGGCGCGCGTCACCCCGTACCTCGATGCGCGCACGGTGGCGCGCTTCATGCACGATTACCGTTCCGAGCGCGCGCTGTGCGTGGGCACCCCGGAGCAGATCATCGAACGGCTGCACGACATGCGAGCGCGCGGGCTCGACTACGCCATCCACTACTTCCCGGAGGCGGCCTACGACCGCTCGGGCATGGACCTGTTCGCGAGCACGGTCATTCCCGCACTGTCATAGCGCCTCGGCCAGCGGCTCCGCCGGTGGGGTCGCTCGCTCCGAGCCCGGCACCATGACCAGCGCCAGCAGGTGCTCCAGCTGCCCCGGCATATCGATGCCGGGGTCGTGCATCCACTGCACCTGGAGCCCATCGACGAGGGCGACGAGCGTCACGGCGAAGGCCGCGGCATCCACCCCCGGAGCGAACGCGCCGCGCGCCTGGAGCGCCGTGAAGGCTCCGGTGAAGGTGTCTCGCAAGAAGACCAGGCGCTGCGCAAAGTACTCGTGGGAGGGGTGGCTCGGGTCGGCCGACTCGGCCGCGAGCGCCGCGTGCAGCTGCACGAGGCCCGGCACCTCGCTGCGGTGTCGGATCAGCTCGACGTAGTTCTCCAGCAGCTGCGCCGGGTCGGGCAGCTCGTCGCCGTCGCGGAAGACCGTCGCGAGGTTGACCTCGTCACGCTTGCGCAGCACGGAGGTGAACAGCTCCTCCTTGCTGTCGAAGTAGTGCAGCAGGCCCGCCTGGCTGAGCCCGACCGCCTCGGCCAGGTCGCGTACCGATGCGCGCCGGTACCCATGGCGGGCGATCACATCAAGCGCGGTGAGCAGGATCTCTTCGCGCTTGAGTACGCCTTTTGCGTATGAACCTCTTCGTGTCACGCCTCGACTCTATGCCGAGAAGGCTCTTGCCGTTCGCCCCCGACTGTCATACTGTTTCGTCACATTCAACGGGGAATGCCTCCATCGAGAGGGCATGCCATGTCGACACCTTCGGACGCTCTGCCACCCGCGGACCCCGCGCATCCGCCGGGGAGCATCGCCTTCATCGAAGACGCGAGCGGGGCGCAGGATCCACCCCCGCCGATCAAGGGCGTGCGGCGACTGCTGTGGTGGATCATCCCCGGCAACCTCGCGATCTTCCTGATCTGGGGCGCGGTGCCAGGGATCCTGTTGCCGCAGCAGATCACCCTGCTTGATCCGGACCCCGTCCGCAAGGTTGCCAATCTCGCGGTCGTGATGACGATCAGCGCGTTCGCCGCGATGCTCGCCCAACCGATCGCCGGCCAGATTTCAGACCGCACCCGCTCGCGGTTCGGCCGCCGTGCACCCTGGATGTTTCTCGGCTCGCTGGCGGGCGGGCTTTCGCTTGTCGGCCTCGCATTCGCGAACAGCATCGTCGGCATCGCGATCGGCTGGATTCTTGTGCAGGTGGCATACAACTTCGCCCAGGGCCCGCTGAGCGCGATCATGCCGGACCGCGTTCCGATCTCCCGTCGAGGTACCTTTGCCGCGCTCTCGGGTATCGGGCTCATGGTCGGCGCGCTGGGCGGGCAGATCGTCGGCTCGCTCTTTTTCAACAGCATCGCCATGGGTTACGTGTGCTTTGCGGTGTTCTCGCTCGTGATCCTGACGCTGTTCATCGTCTTCAATCCCGATTATTCGAGCCGGGAGATGCCGCGAACGCCGTTCAAGCTCGGTGATTTCCTCCGCACCTTCTGGGTCAGCCCGCGCCAACACCCCGACTTCTTCTGGGCGTTCACCGGCCGCCTCCTGCTCTACACCGGGTACTTCGCGGTCGTCGGCTATCAACTGTTCATTCTCACCGACTACCTCGGGGTCGAACGCCCCGAGACCGTGATCCCGTTGCTCGGCATCATCAGCCTCGCCGGCATCCTGCTGGCCACGGTGGTCTCCGGCCCGCTGTCTGACAAGCTCGGGCGCCGCAAGATCTTCGTGTTCAGCTCCTCGGTGCTCACCGGCCTCGCGCTGATCTTCCCGTGGGCATCGCCCACGCTCGGCGCGTGGATGATTATGACATTCATCGCGGGGCTCGGCTTTGGCATGTTCCAGGCCGTCGACACGGCACTGATGAGCGAGGTGCTCCCCTCGGCGAAGTCGTTCGCGAAGGACCTCGGCGTGGTGAACATCGCGGCGACGCTTCCGCAGACACTCGCCCCCGGCGTCGCCGGCGCGATCGTGCTCAGCATCGGCTATGCGGGGCTCTTCCCCATCGGCATCGTGCTCAGCCTGCTCGGCGCATTCGCGGTCTGGCCGATCAAGTCGGTGCGCTAGCCGTGGCCACCGCGCACCCGTACCGCTCGGCCGAGGCAGCCACGCCCCGGCCGATGGCGATGCTGTGGCTCGCCGCCTTGCTGCTCGCCGCGTTCGTGCTGATGGCCGTTGCGGTCGCGGTGAACCCGAGCGCACCCTTCACCCAGGGCCTCGATGCCTGGTGGCGGGGCATCATCGGGCAGGGCCCGGACGACACGCTGTACCGGGGCCCGGTCGCGATGTTCTTCCAGGACCTCGGTCAGATTCCGGGCGCGATCCTCACGATCATCGTCATCCCACTGGTGCTGGTGCTGTTCGGTCGCTGGCGCTCGGCGTTGTTCTTCCTCGCCGCGCTCCTGCTTTGCCCGCTGGTGCTCTCACAGGTGACGAAGAACCTGGTGAACCGTCCACGGCCGGCGTTCGACGAGGCCGCGGGCCTGGCCGGGCCGTTGTTCACGGTCGACCACGGCTCGTTCCCCTCGGGGCACGCGGTCACCGCCGGCGCCCTCGCGATCGCCGTCGCCGCGCTCATCCCGCCCGCGCACCGGGCGCTGCGCGCCGTGTGGTGGGTGGTCGCCGTGCTGCTCGTGCTCGGGATGATGTGGCAGCGCACACTGATCAACGCGCATTGGCTCTCCGACGCGTTCTTCGGCATCGTTGCAGGGGTGGTGGGCGCGCTCCTGATGTGGTGGGCGTTCTGGCCGCTGCTTCGGGCCGACTCCGGTCGGCCCGTGTGGTTTCTGCGCCGTGCGCAGGTGGAGGCCGAGCCGATACCGACCGACCAACCTGCCGCAGACGGCGCTTCAGCCGCAGCCGGCACCCCTCGAAGAAAGCAGTGACCATGACGCGCAGCACCGCCGCGGCAGCGAAGCTCGTTGCCAAGATGACCATTCAGGAGAAGGCCTCGCTCACGAGCGGTGCCACGTTTTGGACCACGAAGGCGGTGGAGCGGGTCGGGGTGCCGTCCATGATGCTCACCGATGGCCCGCATGGGTTGCGCAAGCAGCGCGCAAACTTCGACCATCTCGGCATCGGCGATAGCGTGCCGGCCACCTGCTTTCCGCCCGCCGTCGGGCTCGGATCGTCGTGGGACGTCGACCTCGCGCACCGGGTGGGCGCCGCGCTCGGTGTCGAATCGGCGATCGAGAACGTCGCCGTGATTCTCGGCCCCGGCGTCAACATCAAGCGCTCGCCGCTGTGCGGGCGCAACTTCGAGTACTTCTCCGAGGACCCGATCGCCTCGGGGGTGATGGGTGCGGCGCTCGTGGGCGGCGCGCAGAGCGTGGGTGTCGGCACGTCGGTGAAGCATTTCGCGGCCAACAACCAGGAGCACGACCGGATGCGCGCATCGAGCGATATCGACCCGCGGCCGCTGCGCGAGATCTACCTGCGCAGCTTTCAGCGCGTGGTCGAAGACGCCCAGCCGGCAACCGTGATGTGCTCGTACAACCGCATCAACGGCGTCTTCGCGTCGGAGGATCCGTTCCTGCTCACGCGCGTGCTGCGCGAGGAGTGGGGCTTCACCGGCTTTGTCGTCTCGGACTGGGGGGCTGTGAACGATCGTGTCGCCGCGATCGCCGCGGGCATGGATCTTGAGATGCCCGCGAGCGGCGGGCGCACCGACGCCCAGATCGTCGCGGCGGTGCGCGACGGCTCGCTCGACGAGTCGCTCGTGGATGCCTCGGCAACACGCATCGCCGCGCGTGCCCTGCAGGCTGCCGCGGCCCCGCGCGTGGCCGGCCCGCTCGATGTCGACGCGCACCATGCGCTTGCCCGTGAGGCCGCCGGAAAGTCGATCGTGCTGCTGAAGAACGATGATCGGGTGCTGCCGCTGCAGCCCTCGCAGCGGGTTGCCGTGATCGGCGCGTTCGCGACGGCGCCCCGCTATCAGGGCGCCGGCAGCTCGCTGATCAGCCCGACGCGGCTCGACAACGCGTTCGACGAGCTCGTGGCGCGCGGTGGCGAGCAGGTGAGGTTCGCCCAGGGATTCACGAACGACGGCAGCGGTGACGCGGCGGCGCTGCGGGCCGAGGCCGTTGCCCTGGCGGCGGGGAGCGATGTCGCCGTGGTGTTCGCGGGGCTCCCGGCGGCCCTCGAATCGGAGGGGTTCGACCGCGACAACATCGACCTGCCGGTCGCGCAGCTCGAACTAATCGACGCGGTGCTCGAGGCCAACCCGCGCACCGTGGTCGTGCTCTCCAACGGTGGGGTGGTGGCGCTGCCGTTCGCCCAGCGGGTCCCCGCGATCGTAGAGGCATGGCTGCTCGGCCAGGCCGGGGGCGGCGCGACCGCCGATGTGCTCTACGGCGAGGTGAACCCCTCCGGCAAGCTCACCGAGACGATCCCGCTCCGGCTCGAAGACAGCCCGGCGTACCTGAACTTCCCCGGCGAACAGGGCCACGTTCGCTACGGCGAGGGGCTGTTCGTGGGGTACCGCTGGTACGACGCGCGCCGCATCGATGTCGCATTCCCCTTCGGGCACGGGCTCTCCTACACGGATTTCTCGTACGGGGATGCCTCGGCCTCCCTCGGCGCCGACGGCGACGTCACCGTGCGCGTCGCGGTCACCAACACGGGCGAGCGGGCCGGCCGCGAGGTGGTGCAGGTGTACACCGGTCTCGTTTCGGCATCCGTGCAGCGCCCGGATCGCGAGCTGAAGGCCTTCGCGGTCGTGGAGCTCGCGCCGGGACAGACGCGCGAGGTGGAGCTGACCGTGCGCCGCGCCGATCTGGCCTATTGGCACATCAACGCAGACCGCTGGGTCGTCGAGGGAGGCGACTACACCATCGAGGTCGCTGCCTCGAGTCGCGACATCCGCTCGATGACCACCATCCGCATCGAGGGTGATGCGGTGCTGCTGCCGCTCACACGCGAGTCCTCGCTCGGCGAGGTGTTCGCGCACCCCGTCGCGGGCCCAATGCTCCAGGGGATGATGGCGCCGGTGTTGGCGGCCTTCGGCGGCGCGGAGGCTGACGCCATGGGCGGCATGGACATGCAGAAGATGCTCAGCGCGTTCCCGATCGGCCGGATCGGCATGCTCGCGGGCGCTGCTGCCGGGCCCGAGGCCATCGAGCAGCTGCTCGCGGCGGCCGACGCGCCGCAAGCCTGACGCTGCGCGGCCGCGACGCCGACCCAGCTCGGGGCCGCGGCCGACGCGCAGCGCGCTGCTAGATCTGGCCGCCCTGGGCCAGGTACTGGCGGTGCATCGAGGTCCGCAGCAGCGCCGAGTACAGGAAGAAGTTGGCAAGGTTCTCCCAGCCGGCGGTCCAGGTCAGCCGTGAGGCCGTCTCCCAGACCGAGAGCTCGGGGTTCTCGGCGAGCACGGCCGAGATCTGGCGCGTGCGGCGCAGGTGGTGCTCGGCCGATTCCCCGGCGCGGCCCGCGATGCCGGTGAAGCGGTACCCGTGGCCGGGAAGCACCTCGTGCTCGTCGTGGGCTGCGACGCGGCGCAGCGCGGCCAGGTAATCGGCGAGCGCGTTGGTCTCGGTGGGTGCGCCGAGGCCGAGACCCGCGTGCATGGTGGGCAGCACGTGATCGCCGGTGATGATCAGGCCGCGCACGTCGTCGCGGAGGCAGAAGTGCCCACCGGTGTGCCCCGGGGTCCACATCACCTCGAGCGAGAAGCCGGGCCACTCGATGCGCTCGCCGTCTTCGAGCAGGCGGTCGATCTTCACGGCACCGCCGCTGGAGGTCTCGCGCTCCATCACCTGCCGCAGCTCGGGCAGGCGGTCATCGGGCACGCCCCAGCCGTCCAGGTGCACAGCCAGCGCCTCGCGCGCCCAGTTCGTGCCGTCGAGCGCGTGCTCCTCCTCCCGGTGCATCACCAGGGGGGCGCCGGTCGCGGCGCGCAGGCGCTCGGCCATGCCGATGTGGTCGGGGTGCATGTGCGTCACCACGATCGTGCGCAGATCGCTCACCTCGCCGCCGATCGAGGCGACCGCGTCGACGAAGCGCTGCCAGTTCTCGTCTGAGTCCCAGCCCGCATCAACGACGTGCAGTCCGCCCTGCGCGTCGCGGAAGAGGTAGACGAACGAGTAGGGGATGTGCCCGCCGGGCATCGGCATGGCGATCGCCCAGACATCGTCGCGCACCTGCTCCATCGGAGGCACGCCATTGATCTCGGAGGCATCAAACTGGACTTGGCTGGTTGGCTGCACGAGATCGACGTTACACGCGGATCGTGGCCTGGGACGATGTGTTGCTGGCGAACATTCGGGGATGCCGGGCGGGAGGGAGCGCGAGGTGGGCGAGCGGACAGTCGTGATCGCGACGGACTCCTTCAAGGGCTCGATCGGTGCGGCCGCGGCCGCGGATGCGCTGCGCGAAGGATGGCGCGCTGCGCGCCCGGGCGACCTGGTCGTCTGCATGCCGATGGCTGACGGGGGCGAGGGCACCCTCGACGCGGTGGCGCGGGCGGTGCCGGCGGCCAGGCGCATGCCGGTCGCGGTGCGCGGGCCCGCGGGGAGCGAGGTGCAGGGATCCTGGCTCTGGGTGCCCGGCGGCACCGCGGTGGTCGAGCTCGCGAACACCTCGGGCATCGAGCAGCTGCACGGCCGGCTGCGCCCCCTCGACGCCGACACCTTCGGGCTCGGCGAGGCCATCGCGGCGGCGCTGCGGCACGGGGCCACCCGCGTGGTGGTCGGCCTGGGCTCGAGCGCCTCGACCGATGGCGGGATCGGCATGCTCACCGCGCTCGGCGCCAGATTCACGGATGCCACGGGCCGGCCGATCCGCCCCGGTGGCCGTGGCCTCGGCGCACTCGCGGCCGCCGATCTTTCGGGCCTGGCAGCGCTGCCGCACGGCGGGGTCCTCGTGCTCAGCGATGTGCCCAATCCGCTGTTCGGCCCGGACGGGGCCGCGGCAATCT
>JAGQTK010000179.1 GCA_020439065.1 Microthrixaceae bacterium | reverse complement strand
TCCACAGCGCGCTGCTGGATGTCTCCATCGACGGCGCGCGCTCCATCCTCTTCAACATCAAGGGTGGCGACGACCTGAGCCTCTTCGAGGTGAACGAGGCGGCAGAAATCGTGCGGGCCAACACGCACCCCGAGGCCAACATCATCTTCGGAACCGTCATCGACGACACCCTGGGTGATGAGGTGCGTGTCACCGTCATCGCCGCAGGCTTCGATGGCGGCGAGCCGACCGCGCGTCTTGACGTTCCCGCGGTTGCGCAGGCCACGCCCGCCCCCGCCGCGCAGGCGCAGACGATCGTGGTCGAGGAGACCGGTGAGGTTCCCGCGGTCGCGCTCGAGCGCGAGCCGGCCCCCGTTGGGGCCGCGGCCGGCAGCTCGTATGCCGCGCCGATCAGCGACGCGACCGGGTTCGACGCGGGCTTCGATGACGGGGCCCTCGATGTTCCCGACTTCCTGAAGTAGGCGTGAGCCCCCCCTCGTCCGGTGGCGGGCCCTCCCTCGCGGAGCGGCTCGCCACCGTCGACGGACGCATCGCCGATGCCGCCCGCGAGGCGGATCGTGACCCTGCGCTGATCACGCGGATTGTGGTCACGAAGTTTCACCCAGCCTCGCTGGTGCGCGAGCTCGCCGAGCTCGGGGTCCGCGACATGGCCGAGAATCGCCAGCAGGAGCTGTCGGCCAAGCGCGCCGAGCTCGCCGATGACCCCGCGCTCCACGGCGTTCGCTGGCACTTCGTGGGGCAGGCACAGACCAACAAGGCCCGGCAGATCCGGGCCGCCGCCGACGCCGTGCACAGCGTGGATCGCGCGCGTCTCGTCACCGCGCTGGATGCTGCGGCACCCGGCGCGCAGGGCGTGCTGGATGTCCTGCTGCAAGTCAACCTCACGGACGATCCTGGTCGCGGCGGCGTCGCGCCCGCCGAGCTCGAGGCGCTTGCCGAACAGGTGGCTGCAGCATCCACGCTGCGCCTTCGCGGCATCATGGCGGTTGCACCCCTGGACGAGGCGCCGCGGCCGGCCTTCGCGCGGGTCCGCGAGCTCTCGACCCGACTGCGCCGGATTGTGCCGGACGCCGACTGGATCTCGGCCGGCATGACGGCCGACTTCGAAGACGCCATCGCCGAAGGCGCGACACACCTAAGAATTGGTTCCGCAATCACGGGCAATCGCCCGGCGCGCGGTTAACCTCGAACCAAGCGAACGGAGAACGCGATGTCGAACCCCCTGAAGAAGACCATGGTCTACCTGGGCCTTGCAGACGAGGAACAGAGCTATCAGGACGAGGCGCCCACCACTGCCGCGGCGCCCGCGCAGCGTGAGCGCTCGGCCTCGCCGCGCACCGAGATCGTCGAGGCGAAGGCACCCGTGACCCCGCTGCGCCGCCCCGCGGTCGTGCGCCAGCCCGCCGCGAGCGCGCTCAGCGAGATCCTCACCGTGCACCCCAAGCAGTACCGCGACGCGCAGATGATCGCCGAGTCATTCCGTGAAGGTGTGCCGGTGATCATCAACCTGTCGCAGATGAGCGACGGCGATGCACGCCGCCTGATCGACTTCGCGAGCGGGCTCTCGCTCGGCCTGCACGGCCGCATCGAGCGCGTCACGAGCAAGGTCTTCCTGCTTTCTCCCGAGCACGTGGCGGTTTCGGGGGACGGCGCCATCGCGCAGGCCGACCCCGAAGCGGCGCCGTTCTCGCAGTCGTAGGCCCTCCGTGGAGGCGGTTCGGCTGATCGCGGCGGTACTCAACGCGCTGCTGTTTCTGTATGTGATGGTGCTGCTCGCGCGCCTGGTGCTCGAATACATCCCGATGTTCAACCGCGAGTGGCGTCCGAAGGGCGCCGGTCTGATCGCGGCCGAAGTGATCTACACGGTCACGGACCCTCCGATCAAGCTGTTCCGGCGTTTCATTCCGCCGCTTCGCCTCGGTGGCATCGCCATCGACCTCGCCTTCACGCTCACGATGATCGTGGTGTTCGTGCTGATGGCGATCACGCGTGCGCTCGCGAGCTGAATCCACCCGGGGTTATGCTGAGATGATCCAATTCCGGGTCGTCGCGCCTTCGGTGTGACGCATCCACTCCGCCAATCGGCCGATCGATACAGAGGACGAGAGCAATGCCATTGACCCCCGAAGATGTCGTCACCAAGCAGTTTCAGCACGTGCGGTTCAAGGAGGGCTTCGACCCGGACGAGGTCGATGACTTCCTCGACGAGATCGTCGTCGAGTGGCGCAAGGTCATCGCAGAGAACGAGGAGCTGAAGGCGAAGCTCGCGGCATACGAGTCGGGCGCCGAGGCGGCCCCGGCCGCTCCCGCGGTGGAGGTTGTCGAAGAGGCGCCCGCCGCAGCGGAGCCCATCGCCGAGGTCCCGCAGGCCGCCACCCCCGCGCTCGCGCCCGCGGTCTCGACCTCCGCGTCGATCATCGACCTCGCGCAGCGCCTGCACGATGAGCACGTTGCCGAGGGTCTCGCCAAGCGCGACGAGCTCGTCGCCGAGGGTCAGGCCACCGCCACGCGCCTCGTTTCGGAGGCCGAAGAGACCACCCGCGAGATCACCGAGCGCTTCGACCAGGAGCGTACGGTCCTCGAATCGCGCATCAGCGAGCTGCGTCAGTTCGAGCGCGACTACCGCGCCCAGCTGCGCTCGTACATCGAGGGCAAGCTGCGCGACCTCGAGACCACCGCCGCAACGTCGGGTTCGACCCCGGTGTCGGCAATCGGCCTCTAGCACCTTGGCAGAGCGTTCACCGGCCCGCCATTCGGGACCGGCAACGCCGAGCCTGCACACCTGGTGGGCGGCCGCCACGATCATCGTTGCTCTCGCGGCGATCGGGCTGGCCGCCGATCAGGTGGCAAAGCACTTCGCGATCGAACTGCTCCCCGAGGGCAAGCCCGTGCAGATTCTCGGCGACGTGCTGATCTTCCAGCTGGTCTACAACCCCGGCGCCGCGTTCTCCCTCGGCTCGGGAGCGACGTGGGTCTTCACGATCGCCCTGGCGGTCGTCGCGGTCGCGATCCTGGTGGTGGCGTGGCGCATCCGTTCGCGCGGCTGGGCGATCACGCTCGGCGTGCTGCTCGCGGGTGTGCTCGGCAACCTCTGGGACCGCCTGTTTCGTGAGCCCGGCTTTCCTGTCGGCCACGTCGTCGACTACATTTTCACGCCGTGGATGCTGCCTGCGATCTACAACATCGCCGATATGTTCATCGTGTGCAGCATGATCGTCGTCGCGATCCTCGTGCTTCGCGGCTACAACCTCGACGGTTCGCGTGAGCTGAGTGCCGCGAAGCGGCGGGCGATGGAGTCGGCTGAGGCTGAGGCTGCCGCCGGTGCGAATGCAGCGCACGACGATGCAGCACCGGATGCGAGCCCGAAGGCCGGGCGATAGCCGTGGAGTCCCGCGCAATGCCCGTTCCCGACGGCCTTGAAGGGCAGCGGGTGGATGCCGGACTCGCGAAGCTGCTCGGATTCTCCCGCACCTTCGCGGCCGAGGTCGCCGAGGCCGGCGGTGTGGAACTTGATGGCCGGATCCTCGGCAAGTCCGACCGCCTGAGCGCGGGCGGGTGGCTGTCGGTGTCGTGGCAGCCCCGCCAGGAGGCTGTCATCGTGCCGATCGCGGTGCCCGATCTCGGCATCGTCCACGACGACGACGACATCGTGGTGGTGAACAAGCCGAGCGGCGTCGCCGCGCATCCGAGCGTCGGGTGGGACGGCCCGACCGTGCCGGGTGCCCTGGCGGCTGCAGGGTTTCGCATCGCGACCTCTGGCGCGGCCGAGCGTGCGGGCATCG
>JAGQTK010000178.1 GCA_020439065.1 Microthrixaceae bacterium | reverse complement strand
CGTGAAGGCGTACCGCCACGCCGACGGCTCGATCTGGACCTTCCGCCCGGAGCGCAACGGCGCTCGCCTGCAACGCTCCGCGCACCGCCTCGCGCTGCCCGAGCTGCCCGTCGAGCTGTTCGTCGACTCGCTGCGCGAGATCGTCGCCATCGACGGCGCGTGGGTGCCCTCGGCGCCGGAGACGAGCCTGTACCTGCGCCCGTTCATGATCGCGAACGAGTCCTTCCTCGGCGTGCGGCCCTCGCAGCGCGTCGCCTACTACGTGATCGCCAGCCCGGCAGGCGCCTACTTCCAGGGCGGCGTCACCGCCGTGTCGATCTGGCTCTCGACCGAGTACGCGCGCGCCGGCCGCGGTGGCACCGGTGCCGCGAAGTGCGGCGGCAACTACGCCGCCTCCCTGCTGCCGCAGAGCGAGGCCTACGAGAACGGCTGCGCGCAGGTGCTGTTCCTCGACTCGGAGAACGGCAACCGGATCGAAGAGCTCGGCGGGATGAACCTGTTCCTGGTCAAGGCCGACGGCACGCTCGTGACGCCCGAGATCAACGGCAGCATCCTGGAGGGGGTCACCCGCGACAGCCTCATCACGTTGGCGAAGGCGCGCGGTCTCACGGTCGAGGAGCGTCCCGTCACGGTGGACGAATGGCGCGCCGGCGTCGCCGACGGCAGCATCGTCGAGGCGTTCGCGTGCGGTACGGCCGCGGTGATCACGCCGATCGCCGAGCTGAAGTCGGCGGAGTTCACCCTGACGATGCCCGAGGTCGAAGACCGCCTCGCGATGTCGCTGCGCCAGGAGCTCACCGACATTCAGTACGGCCGGATCCCCGACGTGCACGGCTGGCTCGTGCGGCTCGACGCTGCGGCGACGACGGAAGCCCCCGCGGAGGCCTGAGATGAAGATCGCGCGCTTCAGCTTCGACGACGCCATCCACTACGGCATCGTCGATGACGACGAGCTCGTCGTGTTGAGTGGAGACCCGATGTTCTCCGGTTTCGACACGACGGGGGAGCGCGTCCCGCTCGCGGACGCGGTGCTGCTCGCGCCCGTGATCCCGCGGTCGAAGATCGTGGCGGTCGGCAAGAACTATCACGACCACGCAGCCGAGATGGGCGGCGAGGCTCCCACCGAACCCCTGCTCTTTCTCAAGCCGAACACCTCGGTGATCGGCCCGGGTGACATGATCGTGCGGCCGAAGCAGTCGCAGTTCACCTCCTTTGAGGGCGAACTCGCGGTGGTGATCGGTTCGGTCGCCAAACACGTCGCCCCCGAGCGCGCCGACGAGGTCATCTTCGGCTACACGATCGCCAATGACGTCACCGCGCGCGACCTCCAGCAGCGCGACGGGCAATGGGCCCGCGCAAAGGGCTTCGACACGTTCTGCCCACTCGGACCGGTCATCGAGACCGAGTTCGACGTGGCGGGTGGCCGCATCGAGACGCGACGCAACCACGAGGTGGTCCAGTCGGCCCCGCTTTCCGACATGGTGCACTCGGTGGCCGACATCGTGGCGCACGCTTCGGCGGCGTTCACGCTGCTGCCCGGCGACGTGATCCTCACGGGCACGCCCGCGGGCGTGGGACCATTCGTCGCGGGTGACCAGATCGAGATCGAGGTCCCCGGCATCGGGGTGCTTCGCAATTCGGCCCGCGACGCGTGAACACACCATGATGGCATCGCACGGCGGCGTGGCCGCAGCCGCGACAGCCGAGGAATTCGACGACGCCGCACTTGCGCGCCTGCAGCGCCGCACGGTCGGGGTGCTGGGCGCCGGGCAGGTGCTCGGCGGCCTCGCGTTCGGTGCGACGATCTCGCTCGGCGCGATTCTTGCCCGCGAGCTGTCGGGTCAGGACTCGCTCTCGGGCCTCGCGACCGCGTCGATCACGCTGGGCACCGCGATCTTTGCCGTGCCGCTCGCCCGCACGGCGCAGCGCTTCGGCCGCCGCATCGCGCTGACGGTCGGCATGCTGCTGGCGCTCGTGGGCGTGGCTGTCGTGATCGGTGCCGTCGGGATTTGGAATTTTCCGTTGCTGCTGGCCGGGTTCATCCTCGTCGGCACGGGGCAGTCGGCCAACCTGCAGTCCCGCTTCGCGGCGACCGACCTGGCGACCGACCGCACGCGCGGGCGCGACCTCTCGATCGTGGTCTGGGCAACGACGGTCGGCGCCGTGCTGGGCCCGAACCTCGTCGGCCCCGGCGAGGCGCTGGGCGAGTGGATCGGGATGCCCCCGCTCACTGGGCCCTACCTGTTCACCGTGGTGGCGCAGCTGCTCGGCGTCGCCCTGTACTTCTTCGCGCTGCGGCCCGACCCGCTCCTGCTCGCGGTTCGCGTCGCGGCGGCCGCGCTTCGCGCGGGCAAGAACGTCATCGCCGCGGCGGACCGCCCGCGCGCCGCGATCTACGCGATCATCGCGATCGCCGGCGCCCACGGCGTCATGGTCGCCGTGATGGCGATGACGCCGGTGCACCTGATGCACATCATGGGCGGCACGAATGACGCGGCCACCGTGACCGTGATCGGCTTCACCATCAGCCTGCACATCGCCGGCATGTACGCGCTCTCGCCGGTGTTCGGCATCCTGGCCGACAAGCTCGGCCGCGTGCCGACCATTCTGCTCGGGCAGGCGATTCTCGTCGCCGCGCTGCTCACCGCGGCGCTGGGGCAGGGGAGCACCACCGCCGTCACGGTGGCCCTCGTGCTGCTCGGGCTCGGCTGGAGCGCGTCGACCGTCGCCGGCTCCACACTGCTCACCGAGGCATCCGCCGAGCAGATGCGCACCAAGCGCCAAGGCCGCAGCGACCTGATCATGAGCCTCGTCGCCGCCGCCGGCGCGGTGCTCGCGGGCGTCGTGCTCGGGTGGATCGGCTTCGCCGGTCTCGCCCTGATCGCGCTCGGCATCGTCGCGGTCGTCGTGGTGTTCGCACCGATGGCGCGGATGCCACGGGTGCCCGCCGCGACGGAGGCCTAAGCCGCGCGAGGCCGCGCGCCGGTGCACAGGCGGCCTCGCCGCTCGCCGGGCGCAACCCGAGGCGGCGGGTAAGATGAGCGGTGATGTCTGATTCCTCGCTCGCGGCTTCGGCCCATCCCACGACCACCGCCACGGGCGCCGATGTGCGCGTGCGGTTCTGCCCCTCGCCGACCGGGCTTCCGCACGTCGGACTCGTGCGCACGGCCCTGTTCAACTGGGGCTACGCTCGCCACCACGGCGGCAAGATGATCTTCCGCATCGAAGACACCGACGCGGCGCGCGATAGCGAAGAGAGCTACCTGCAGCTGATCGACGCGCTCACCTGGCTTGGCATCGATTGGGACGAGGGCGTCGAGAAGGGCGGCCCGCACGCCCCGTACCGTCAGTCTGAGCGCGGCGAGATCTACGCCGGGGCACTGGAGAAGCTCATCGCCTCGGGCGCGGTCTACGAGTCGTATTCGACCGCGGACGAGATCGACGCGCGCAACGAGGCCGCCGGTCGCGCCAAGCAGCTCGGCTACGACAATTTCGACCGCGATCTCAGCGACGAGCAGAGAGCGGCCTTCCGCGCGGAGGGACGCGAGCCCGCCTACCGGCTGCGCGTGCCCGACCACGACGTCACCTATGTCGACCTCATCCGCGGCGAGGTGACCTTCCCCGCCGGATCGTTCCCCGACTTCGTCGTCGTGCGCGCGGGCGGGCAGGCTCTCTACACCTTCTCGAACCCGGTGGACGACGCGTTGATGGGCATCACCCACGTCATCCGCGGCGAGGACCTCATGCCCTCGACGGCGCGTCAGCTCGCACTGTACGCCGCGCTGAACGATG
>JAGQTK010000177.1 GCA_020439065.1 Microthrixaceae bacterium | reverse complement strand
CCAGCCGACGACGACCGCGGTGACGAGCGCCGCCGAACCCAGCACCCGGCGCGGCGTCAACCATGGCGAGACCCGTCCGCGACGGATCGGCTGCTCGACGAGATGGTAGGACGCCACGGCGCACGCGAGCGTCGCCGCGAGGGCGACCACCGCCGGCCCCGGCCGGAACTCCTCGCGGTGCGCGACGCCCAACCACACGCTCCACGGCCAGTGCCAGATATAGAGGCCGTAGGAGATCCTCCCGAGGTAGGCCACCGGCGCCCAGCCCAGGGCGCGCGCGACGGCCGTCCCCGGCCCGGCGAGCAGGCCCGCGATCAGGGCGGCGACGGCGAGGCTCAACGCCAGCGCGCCGCCGCGGAAGTAGAAGGGGCTCGGCCCCGCGAGGAAGGGCAGCGTCGCCGCCGCGCCCGCCACCCCGACGGCGGCGAGCACCCGTGCGCGGCGCGCACACCAGTCCCTCGCCGCGGTCCGGCTCAACGCGATCGCGAGCAGCGCTCCCAGCAGCGGCTCGAACGCCTTGGCGTCGGTGCCCATGTAGGCGCGGTCCGGGGAGGCCGGGTCGTAGAGCAGGGCGAGCGCCAGCGCCGACGCCACGATCAGCAGGACGGCGAGCGCCCCCAGCCACGCCACCGACCGATCGGCGCGCCCCGCCCTGCGGGCCAGCACCGCCGTCGCCCCGATCAGCAGCGGCCAGGCGAAGTAGAACTGCTCCTCGACGGCGAGCGACCACATGTGCAGCAGGAGCGACGGCGTGCCGTCGGAGGCGAAGTAACTGCCCGACCCCATGAAGTGCCAGTTGCCGACGTACAGCGCGGTCCAGAACACGTCCCAGGAGGCCGCCGCGCGCCGGTGCAACGGCAGGAGATACGTCGCGTAGGCGAGCACCACGAGCAACGCCAGCGCCGCGGCGGGCAGCAGCCGCGTGAACCGGCGCCGCCAGAAGCTCGCATACCCGGGCCGCCCGTCGCGCTCGACGTCGCGCAGCAGGCCCGCGGTGATGAGGTAGCCGGAAAGAACGAAGAAGACGTCGACTCCCGCGAAGCCGAGGCCCATGCCCGGAACGCTGAGATGGAACGCGATGACCAGCCCGACGGCGGCCGTGCGCACCCCGTCGAGGCTCGGCACATAGGCCGGGGACGTCAGCGTGACTCCCGCTCGCCGTATACCCACGGCGCGACCGGGCGGCCGCCGAGCCAGGCGCGCCACACCTCGGCGATCACGAAGGGGACAAGGGCCGCGCCGACGGCCCACCGCGTCACGATCCGCAGCGGCAGCTCGGTGGTCAGCGGGACGAAGGGCGGCTCGCCGACCCTGCTGTCCTCGCGTGAGGCGCAGGCGTCCAGTTCGCGCCCGTTGACGATCACCTTGACCCACGTGTGGCCGGCGAGCCACCACGGGTACCCGAAGCCGCGCACGCGTGCGGCGTGCACGAGGCGGGCTTCGAACCCCAGCCCGCGCAGGACCAGCAGCAGGACGGTGTTGTACTGGTGCGACCAGCCGCGATGCGCGGCCAGCGAGCGCCCCGGCGGCTCGCCGAGGTGCCACAGCGAGTGCGTCGGGTACGCCCTCGCCACCCGCGCGATGGCCTCGTCGGCCAGGGCCGCGCCGGCGAGCCCGGTGGCGCGGCACCGTTCGATCAGCCCCTCGACGGTGTCCGGCCCGTCCGCGCGGGTGGGCGGCGGGGCCATCACCCAGACCGGCGCCAGCGCGGCGCCGGCGGCGAGCGGCAGAATCCAGCGCAGCCTCATGACTCTCCCCTCCTGCGGGCGAATCCCCGCAGCGATCGGTACGGGATCTCCTCGGAAAGCTGGTGGTGCAGCGCCAACATCTGGTCGATGGTGCGCCGCCACGGGTACTGCTCCGCCCGCGCCCGCGCCGCCGCGCGCAGCTCGGAGCCGAGCCTGGGCAGCAGGGTCTCGACGGCGTCGGCCAGCGACGCGGGGTCGGGCCGACCGGCGGCCCCCGACGTCGCGTCGACCAGCTCGTGCGCTCCCCCGCGGTTGGAGGTCACCACCGGGGTGCCGCAGGCCAGCGCCTCCAACACCGCCAATCCGAAGGTCTCGGCCGGGCAGACCGACAGTGAGATGTCGGCGGCCGCGATCCGCTTGGCCACCTCGGGCCGCCCCGCGACGAAGCCGTGGAAGGACACAGGGGCGTCGCCCGCGGCGGCCTGGAGCTCCGCCTGGTCCGGCCCCGTCCCGTAGAGGTCGAGCCGCACCCGATGGCCGCGCCGGTGCAGCTCGGCGACCGTGGCGACGGCCAGCTGCGGGCTCTTCTCGTGCGAGAGCCGGCCGACGTAGCAGAACTTCAGCACGCCGTCATCGGCAGGGCTGCCCGCCGACGGGTGAAAGGTCGCCAGGTCGACGCCCAGTGGGGCCAGCTCCAGCCGGGCTCCCGTGTCGGCGAACTCGTCCGCGGCGAACTGGCTGGTGACGACGACGGCGTCGAACTCCTTGGCCAGCCGCCGGTTCAGCGCGCCGACGGCGGCCTCCACCCCGAACGACCGCCGCGCCCACATCGCCAGCATGTCCGAGAGCCGCTCGTGGCTGAACAGGACGGAGCCGACGCTGCGCTTCGCCGCCCAGCGGCCCACCGGAGACAGCGTCCACTTGTCCGAGACCTCGACGCTGGTGGGCCGAAAGCGGTCGAGCACGTCCAGCGCCCGCCAGGGCTGGAAGATCATCCGGTACTGCTCGGACACCTTCGGGGCCCGCACGGACACCAGGATCCCGGCCTCGGACTCGACGACCTCGTCGCGCGCCCCCGGGAACACGAAGATGCGCGTGTGCCCCGCGTCGACGTAGCCCTGCCCGAGCTGCTCGATCACCACCTTCATGCCGCCCGACGTGGGGCCGACGAAGTTGGCCAGTTGGGCGATCCGCATGCGCCCCATCTAATCAGACCCCCACCCCGGGCCAGCGCCCCGCGGGCTTCGTGACACCGCACCGAAACCTTCGGGAAACACCGAAGGCGGCGGGCGCGACTAGTCTGTCCTGCATGTCCGAGATCGACACGACCACCACCGAGGCGGCGCCCAGCGAGGCGCACTCGCTCTCGGACCAGCTCCGCGCCGACGTGCGCCTGCTCACCACGCTGCTCGGACAGGTGCTGAGCGAGAGCGGCTCGAGCGGCCTGTTCGAGGATGTCGAGGCGCTGCGACAGGCCACCATCGCGGCGCACCAGGACGACTCCCCCGAGGCCTTCGCCCGGGCCATCGAGATCGCGGAGTCGTTCACCGTCGAGCGCGCCGACGAGGTGGCGCGCGCGTTCACCGTCTACTTCCACCTGGTGAACCTCGCCGAGGAGTTCCAGCGCGTGCGCGCCGTGCGCGAGGGGCAGTCCGACGAGGCCGGCGACACCATCCCTCGGGCCTTCGCCCGACTGGCCGACGAGCTGGGCGAGGACGCCGCCCTGGCGCGGCTTGAGAACCTGCGCTTCCACCCCGTCTTCACGGCGCACCCCACCGAGGCGCGCCGCCGCGCCGTCGCCTCCAGCATCCGTCGGCTCGCCGCGCTGCTCGAGGAGCGCACCGTCTCCGGCGCCGACCCCGCGGCGGGCCGGCGCATCCACCGTCGGCTGCTGGAGGAGATCGACACGCTCTGGCGCACCGCCCCCCTGCGCTCGACGCAGCCGGCGCCGGAGGACGAGGTCCGCTCGCTGATGACGATCTTCGACGAGACGCTCTACACGACGCTGCCGCGGATGTACCGCTACGTCGACGACGCGCTGCGGCCCGACGATGCGGGGCGCCGCCCGCCGGTGGTCAGGCCGTTCGTGCGCCTGGGCACCTGGGTCGGCGGCGACCGCGACGGCAACCCGTTCGTCACCCCTTCGGTGACCATCAAGGCGGCGGCCATCGCGGCCG
>JAGQTK010000176.1 GCA_020439065.1 Microthrixaceae bacterium | reverse complement strand
GTTGGTCGTGATGACGTGCACGCCCTTGCCGGCGATCGCGTTGAGGTACGCGGGGAGCGTCGCGACGAGCGTCTTGCCCTCACCGGTCTTCATCTCGGCGATGTTGCCGAGATGCAGCGCCGCGCCACCCATGACCTGCACGTCGTAGGGGCGCAGGCCGATGGTGCGCTTGGCCGCCTCGCGGACGGCGGCGAACGCCTCCGGCATGAGCTTGTCGAGCGACTCGCCCTTCTCGTAGCGCTCGCGGAACTCGACGGTCTCGGCGCGCAGCTCCTCGTCCGTCAGGCGCGAGTACTCCTCTTCGAGGGCGTTGACCGCCTTGGCGACGCCCTGAAGGCGCTTGATCACGCGCCCTTCACCGGCGCGGAGCAGCTTTTCAAAGGGTGAGGCCACGGTGGGATCTCCATCTGTTCGAGTTCGGGCTCGCAGCGCACACGGGCCCCGACGCGCTCACGCGCGACCGTGCCTCGCGGAGGCACACGCATTCATGTTACCCGCCCGTGACCTGTGGATACGCTCCGCACGTGCACGATGCGCATGCCCGCCCGACACACACTGCGAGGGCCCGGGGCGGCTCCACGAGGCACCGCGCGCGGCGAATACCGAGTATGCATTTCCTCGGTATCTTTGCTCCTGGCTGCTTGTGGGGCACGCCGAGAGCGGAGGCATCCATGTCAGTTCGATCCAGCTTGCTGGCGATCCTCGACCAGGGACCCTGCTACGGGTATCAGCTGCGCGCCGAGTTCCATCGCCGCACCGGAGCGAGCACGCCGCTGAACGTCGGGCAGATCTACAACACGCTCGATCGGCTGGAACGCGACGGCCTCGTCTCGCGCGGTGACACGGATGCGCAGGGGCACGTCTATTACATGATCACGGATGCCGGTTCGGCGCAGGTGCGCGACTGGCTGGGCGCGACGGTCGCCCGGCCCACGGGCACCCGCGATGAGCTCCCCCTCAAGCTCGCACTCGCGGCCACCCTCCCCGGCGTCGACGTCACGAGCATCGTCGCGCGCCAGCGCGCCGCATCGTGCGCCGAGCTGGAGGCGCTGCGCGAAGCGGCCGCGCCCACGCCGGGCGCGGCGGCAGATGGCCGCGGCGAGGCATCCCCGAACGGCGAGACCCTCGCCCGCCAGCTCGTCGCCGATGCGCGCGTGTTCCAGGCCGAGGCGGAGCTGCGCTGGCTCGATCACGTCGCGGCGCGCCTCGCGGAGCACCCGGCGCGCACCCTCGAGCTCGGTCTCGGGACGGAGCGGCCGCGCCGGGGGCGCCCGCCGCACCGCGCCGCGCCGATCAACTGAACGCGCGTCCCGTCATCCCAGGCCGCGCGCCGGCCGATTCGCAGCGTCTCCGCGGCGCCCGTGTGTGCACCGCCGCTTAGAATCGAAAAATGGCTGGATTCTGGGGTTCCCGACGCGCGCAGCGAGAGCAGGTGGCGGCGCAGGACGCGAGCCTGGCGCTGCGCGCGCAGCAAGCGCTGGTCGAAGCAGACGAGCGCGTGCGCCTCGCTGGCGACGAGCTGCTGTTCGCGACCGCGGAGCTGGGCGATGATCCCACTGCCGCGCTGCGCGAAGCGCTCGGCGCAGTGCGCCACCACCTCGCCGAGGCGTTCGAGCTGCACCAGCTGAACCACGATGAGATTCCCGACACCCCGGAGGAACTGCGCACCCGCAACGCACGCATCGTGCAGCTGTGCGAGTGGGCCTTGGAGCTGCTGGAGCACCACATGACGGCGCTCGAGGCGCCGATCGCCACCGCCCGCCGGGCGCCCGAGGTGCTCCAGCAGCTGCGCGCCGAGGCGACGAACCTACGCACGCGCATCCCCGGCGCCCGCGAGACCGTGACGCGGCTGGGCACCCGCTACAGCGTGGAGGCGCTCCAGCAGATCGCACACAACCCCGACGAAGCAGCTCAGCTGCTGGACTTCGCCGAGCACAGCGCCGAGATCGCGAAACGGCGACGCGACGAGGGCCAGCGCTCCGCGGCAAACTACGCGCTCGAAGCGGCGACCGAATCGGTGCGCCGCGCCGGCACCCTGCTGCGCGCGGTCGAAGACTATGAGATCGAGGCGCTCCGGGCCGAGTCGGCCCTCGCCGCGGTGGTGGTCGACTCGCGCGACGACCTGATTCGCGCCCAGGGCGCGCCGCACGCACCCGCCGTCCTCGCCGCAATGCAGCGACTGCAGGGCGCCCTCACCGCGCTCCCCACCGCGGGCACGAAGAGCGATCCGTTCGCTCTGCTCTCCTCGCTGCGGGACGCAAACGCCGCCTTGGATGCCGCCATCACCGCCGCACACGAGCGTGCGGCGCGCCCGCTCCCGCCCGTTGCGTATGTGCGCCATGCCCTCGATGACGCCCAGAGCCAGCTCGGGGTCGCGCGCAGCGTGATCGCCGGACACCGCGGCTGGATCGGTGCGGACGCGCGCACGCGCCTGGCTGAGGCGGAGCGCACGATCGCCGACGTCGAGCCGCTGATCGGCGACGAAGACACGCGCGAGCACGCGCTCGAGCTCGCGCGCCGCGCCGGCGCGCTTGCCGCCGAGGCGCTGCGCCTCGCGCAGCACGACATCGACAGCTCCCGCCCGCAGGACCCGCAAGGCGGTGGCTGGGGCGCCGGGCCCCGCGGCAACGCCAACGGCGGCGGCAGCGGCATGGGTGCCGCTGTCCGACCGTCGGCGGCGAGGCGCGACTGCGGCGCATGGCGGCTGCGGGAGCGCATGGAATGGATCCCTGCGGAGCCTTGGGTGGGGTCGGCGGCGAGCCCGAAGCGACGGCGAAGCCCGGTCCTGGCCATGATGACGGGGTTGCGGTCGGTCGACGGAGCGGGGTGGCGGCCGGGGCGGATCGCGATGTGGATCGACCGGCGACAACCGGGATCCGAGGACAGACTGTGGGATAGTGTATCGTAGACGCGGCCGCCGACACAAGCCTCGGTTCGATCGTCCGAACCCGGCGACCCCGAACGCTCTGCCTGCCGCGAGCTGCGGCGCGCGCCGTGGATCGCGCAGCCAAGCATGCCGCGGAGGGCGTAAGGCCGGCGGCCCCGGCGGCATCCGAAGCCGCGCGCGGAGTGTGTGGCGGCCGAGGCGCGATCGAGGACCGGCTCGAGCAGGCGCCGCGGCCTGAGCACCCGCATCGAAGCAGGCTAGAATGTCGCCCGCCGGCCGACTGGCGGTCGGCACGACCGAAGCGTTCAGGAGGACCCGATGCAGCCTATTGAGGGAGCCGCGGCCGGGGAGGACCGGGTTGGCTCGGCCTATCCGAGCTTCCAGGAGCTCCTGCCCGCGGAGTCCGTCGACGGCCGGCACTACCGGTTGCGCTTCGCCAAGGACGCCGCGGACCTCGACGCCGTGCTCGCCCTGCGCTACGAGGTCTTCAACCTCGAGCTGGGCGAAGGTCTCGACGGCTCGCATGCCACCGGTCGCGACCGCGATCCCTTCGACGCGCAGTGCCACCACCTGATGGTGATCGAGCAGAGCTCGGGCCGCACCGTGGGCACCTATCGCATGCAGACCCGGGAGATGGCCCAGGCCGGTATCGGGTTCTACTCCGACACCATCTTCGACTTGAGCCAGCTGCCCGAAGCGGTGCTGGCCAACGCGGTCGAGACCGGCCGGGCCTGCATCGCCGGCAGCCATCGCAACGGACGCGTGCTCTTCCTGCTCTGGCAGGGGCTCGCGCTCTACCTGAAGCACAGCGGCCGTCGCTACATCTTCGGCTGCAGCTCCTTGACCAGCCAGGATCCCGAGGCCGGCCTGTCCGTGCGCGACCGCCTGGCCCGGAGCGACCAGCTCCATCCGACCCTGCGGGTTTCGCCGCGACCCGGCTTCGAGTGCGAGATCCTCGAACCGATCATCCGTCTCACACC
>JAGQTK010000175.1 GCA_020439065.1 Microthrixaceae bacterium | reverse complement strand
CCACGCGATGCCGGCGATGGCGAGCGAGACCGCGGTGAAGGGGATGGCGAAGCGGTCGGCGAGGCGAACCACGGGCGCGCGCGAGTCCTGCGCCTCGCGCACCAGCTCGACGATCTGCTGGTACTGGCTGTTGGCGCTGGTGCGCGTCGCCTGCACCCGGACGGCGCCGGGGCCGTTCACGCTGCCCGAGAGCACCTCGTCGCCGGCCGACTTCTCGGCGGGCAGGCTCTCGCCCGTGAGGGAGGACTCGTCGAACGAGCCCGCCGCCGAGCGCAGCACCCCATCGACGGGCACCAGCTCCGCCGGGCGCACGAGCAGCACATCGCCCACGCGAACCTCGTCTGCCGCGACGTCTCGCGCCTCGTCCGAGCTCAGGTCTTCGGGGTTCACGATCACGTGCGCGATCTGCGGGGAGCGGTCGAGCAACGAGGTGAGCTCGCGCTTGGCGCGGCGTGCGGCGAAGTCTTCGAGGGCTTCGCCGCCGGAGAGCATGAGCACGATGATCAGGGATGCGAGGTACTCGCCGACCGCGAGGGTGGCGACCATGGCGACCACGGCGAGGATGTCGAGCCCGAAGTGGCCGCGCAGGATGTCGCGCACCACGCCGATCGCGGTCCACAGCACGATCAGCGAGACGTACACGACCGCGATCCACATCGCGACCGAGCCCGTGCTCGTCAGATCGAGCGCGACGACGACGACGCCGACGACGATGGTCATCGCGAGGATCGGGTATTGACGGAACCACTGCAACACACGCATGGCTCAACCTTGCCGTGTCTGCGGCGGCACCGCCAGCAAGCGATGCCTACCCTGCGCCGAGCCGCCCCGCGGCGGAGACCTCGCGGGCCGCGGCCATGGCACGGCGCCCGGCGGGCAGCACGAGCGCGAGCCCCATCACCACGAAGGTGAGCAGGCCCGCCGAGACCAGCAGCAGCTCCACCGAGGCCACGTCTGCGAGCGGGCCGAACACCGCCATGCCAAAGGGCATCGCGAGCGCGGTCACGATGCCCACGAAGCCGAACACGCGGCCCTGCCGGTCGGGCTCGACGGTTTCTTGCAGCAGGGTCATCGCCGAGCTGCCGAAGAACGGCGAGACGATCCCGAGCACGGCCATGCAGGCGAAGAAGATGAGAATGTTGGGGGAGAGGCCGAGCCCCATCGAGAGCGCGCCGAAGCCCAGCGCGGCGAGCACGATCGACAGCAGGCGGTTTTGCAGCCCGCCCCAGATGGCGATGACGATGCCGCCGAGCACGAGCCCCGCGCTGTACGCGACCTCGAGCACGGCGAGGTGCAGCACGTCCTCCGACTCGCTGCCGCCGAAGCTGCGCACGAGCATCAGCGGGGTGAGGTTTGCCGGCGCGACGATCAGGATGAACAGGCCCGCGTAGACGAACAGCAGCCAGCGGACGAAGCCGTGGCTCGCGATGTAGCGCACGCCGCCGAGCAGATCGGCGAAGTAGCCGGCGCCGGCCTCGGCCTCGGTGCGGGCGATCTTGGGCACGCGGATCATCGCGAGCAGCGCGATCCCGAACACCGCGGTGATGACGTCGAGCATGAAGATGGGCACGAGCACGCTCACCGGGGGAGGGGCGCCCGAGCCGTCGGCCGCGGCGGCGGCCGCGAACCCGAAGACCGCGCCGGCGAGGGCGGGCGCCAGCAGCGCCATCGACGCGTTCGCCGATTGCATCAGGCCGTTCACGCGCATCAGGTGTCGCTTGGGGGTGATCTGCGGGATCATCGACGACGCGGCGGGCATCTGCACCCCGGTGCCGGCGGAGCGCACGGCGAGGGTGAGGAAGATGAGCCAGGCGGCGTCGATGCCGCCGAGGATGACGATGGCCAGCGCGAGCGTGCTGAGCGCGATCGCCGCATCGGCTCCGATGATCAGGTGCTTGCGGTTGTGCCGGTCCGCCCAGACGCCGCCGAAGATCGAGACGACCGCCTGCGGCAGGAAGCCGACCACGGCGACGACGGCGATGATCAGCCCCGATTGGTAGACGATCGTCATGTACCACAGCACCGCGAACTGCACGATCATCGAGCCGAGCATGCTGACCATCTGGCCGCTCATGAACAGCACGATGGAGCGGAGCCAGTGTGGCGGGTCGGGGGTGACGCTCGCCGCTTGCGCGATGGATGCCTCGGTCAACGCGTGCGCCCTCTCAACAACATTGGTGAACTGTGAGGCTAACAGCGGGCGCGCGCGGCGCCCGCACTGTGACAGGGGGGGCTAGGAGTGCTCGGCCAGCACGGCCCGCACCGCGCTCGAGAGCGCGCGCAGGCGGGTCGCTGCGTCTTCGGGGCTGGCGCCGCGCACGTCGACATACGCCTTCAGCTTGGGCTCCGTGCCGCTTGGGCGGACGATCACCCGGGCGTCGTCCTCGAGCTCGAAGCGCAGCACATCGCTTTTCGGCATCCCGTCCGCGCCGGCGGCGAGGTCCTGCGCGAAGCGCACGCGTGCGTCGCCGAAGCGCTCCGGCATCGAGGCGCGCAGGCCCGACATGATGTTCGCGATGATCGATACCTCGCTCACGCGGATCGAGATCTGCTCGCTGACGAAGTGCCCGAACGTCTCGCCGAGCGTCTCGAGCGCATCCGCGAGCGTCTGCCCGCGGCCGGCGGCGCGCGCCGCGAGGTGCAGCATCGCAATCGCCGCCGAGATGCCGTCCTTATCGCGCACGGTCTCGGGGTTGACGAGGTACCCCAGCGCTTCTTCGAAACCGAAGATGATGCCGGGTGCGCGCGAGATCCACTTGAAGCCGGTGAGGGTCTCGTGGAACGCGAGCCCATGATGCTCGGCGATCACCCGCAGCCCGGGGGAGGAGACGAGCGAGCAGGCGAGAGCCGGACGGGGGGCGTCCGCCTGCGCCTCGTCGGCGTCGAGCTCGGCGGCGGTCGCATGACCGCCCTCGTCGTCCCAGGTCTGCGCGGCGAGGCCCGAGGCCAGGCGGGCGGCGCGCCAGCCGAGCAGCATGCCCACCTCGTTCCCGGTGAGGCGGCGGTAGCCCTCGCTCGCGGCGTCGTCGGGGATCGCGACGGCGAGCCGGTCCGCGTCTGGATCGTGCGCGATGATCAGATCGGCGCCCGCCGCGCGGGCGGCGGCGAAGGCGAGGTCCATCGCGCCGGGCTCTTCGGGATTCGGGAATGCCACGGTCGGGAACGCGCCGTCGGGATCGCGCTGCTGGCGCACGACGATCGGCTCGGAGTAGCCGGCCTGCGTCAACACGCGCGCGAAGGTCTCCCATCCGACGCCGTGCATCGCGGTGTACACCCACGTGAGGGCCGAGGCGCCCACGGGGGCCGGGGCGACGGCGGCGGTCGCGGCGACGTACGCGTCGATGACCTCCTCGCCGGCGGTGAGGTAGCCGACGGAGCGGCGGATGCGCGAGACCGGGATCGTGTCGGCGATGCGCTGGATGTGGGCCGCGATCTCGGCATCGGCCGGCGAGACGATCTGCGCGCCCTGGTCGGGGCCGCCGAGGTACACCTTGTAGCCGTTGTCGTTCGGCGGGTTGTGGCTGGCTGTGACCATGATGCCCGCGTCCGCGCCGAGGTGGCGCACCGCGAACGCGAGCACGGGGGTGGGCAGCAGGCGCGGCAGGAGGATCACGCGCAGCCCGGCGCCGGCGAGGATCTCCGCAGAGTCCCGCGCGAAGACGTCGGAGTTTCGTCGGCCGTCATAGCCGATGACGATGGATGCCACGCGCTCTGCGTCGACCGGCCACGCGGCCTCCGGCGAGACCTGGGTGCCGGGCACCGACGATGCGTGCTTCCCCGCGCGGGCGCGCAGGAACGCCGCGAATCCGGCGGCCGCCTGCGCCACCAGCACGCGGTTCATGCGGGTGCTGCCGGCGCCGAGCTCGCCGCGCAGCCCGGCCGTGCCGAACGCGAGG
>JAGQTK010000174.1 GCA_020439065.1 Microthrixaceae bacterium | reverse complement strand
AGGGTGGCGAGGTGTCGAGCGACGACATCTGGGGCATCTTCGGCGACGAGTACCTCCCCTCCACGGTCGAGGCGGAACGCTGGGGTCGCTTCGAGCTGGTCGGGACGCGCACGTCGAGCGACATGAGCGGCGACATGGTGCTCGATGTCACCCTGCGCGACGGCGAAGAACAGGTGCAGGCCACGGGCCGGGCGAATGGCCCCGTCGCGGCGTTCACCGAGGTGCTGCGTCAGCGCGGCTTCGAGGTCACGGTCTATGACTATGTCGAGCACGCACTCAGTGCGGGCGGCGACGCGCAGGCGGCTGCCTACGTCGAGCTGCAGGTCGACGGCGAGCGCCTCTGGGGCGTCGGTATCGACCACGACATCTCGACCGCCTCGCTGAAGGCGATCGTCTCGGGCGTGAACCGTGCGATCCGCGCACGGACGCACCACCTCGCCGCGGTGTAGCGCCGCTCCTGAGCTGCTCACACAATGGGCATCTGCCGTGGGTGTGGGTCGTCAATGAACCTGTGACGACCCGCACCCACGGCTTTCTCGTTGCGCGGGGCGCGGGATGCCGGCGGTTCGGTCGTGGCATCGCGACCGGCGCTCGCGCCAGCGACCATAATTGAGGGGTGGCCACCTACCGAGACGAAGCTGTCGTGCTCCGCACGCACAAGCTCGGTGAGGCCGACCGCATCGTTACCCTGCTCAGCCGCTCGCACGGCAAGATCCGCGCGGTCGCGAAGGGCGTGCGGCGCACCTCATCGCGATTCGGCGCGCGTCTCGAGCCGTTCATGGTCGCCGATCTGCAGCTGTACTCGGGGCGTAGCCTCGATGTGATTCAGCAGGCCGAGTCGCTCGGCTCGTACGGCGCCGACATCGTGATCGACTACGAGCGCTACACCTCCGCGAACGCCATGGTCGAGACCGCCGACCGCCTCACCGATTCGGAGGCGACGCCCAAGCAGTATGTGCTGCTCGTCGGCGGGCTGCGCGCCCTCGCGGCGCAGCAGCAGCCGCCCCGCAGCATCCTCGATTCGTATCTTCTGCGCGCCATTTCGCTCGCCGGCTGGGCGCCCTCGCTCGATGTGTGCGCGGTGTGCGGCGTGCCCGGCCCCCACGAGCGCTTCGCCGCGGCGCAGGGCGGCATGGTCTGCGCCAACTGCGCGCCGCCGGGCAGCCCCCGCACCGATCCCGAGACCATTGCGCTGCTGCTCGCGCTGATTCGCGGCGACTGGTCGCGTGTGGATGCCGCACCCGAGGCCGCGCACAACCGGGCCTCCGGGCTGGTGGCGGCCTTCGCGCAGTGGCAGCTGGAGCGAGGCATTCGATCGCTTGCCCATGTCGACCGCATGCGGCGCGACGAACAGACCGGTTCAGGGGGACCTCGATGACGAAGCCGTACACGCACCCGGACGCCGTGCCGTTCGTGCCGCTTGACTGGACCGGGGTGCACCCGCCCGAGTTTTCGCCCGGCAAGATGCCGCGCCATGTCGCCGTGGTGATGGACGGCAACGGTCGCTGGGCGAACCGCCGCGGGCTCTCGCGGGTCGAGGGGCACAAGGCGGGGGAGGCGTCCCTGCTCGATGTCGTCGCCGGCGCGATCCAGGCGGGGCTCACGCACCTGAGCGTCTACGCGTTCTCGACCGAGAACTGGGCGCGCTCACCCGAGGAGGTGCGCTTTCTCATGGGCTTCAACCGCGACGTGCTGCACCGGCGCCGCGACCAGCTCAACGAGTGGAACGTGCGCGTGCGCTGGGCCGGGCGCAAGCCGCGGCTGTGGGGCAGCGTGATCAAGGAGCTGCAGTACGCCGAGGAGCTCACCGCCGCGAACACCGGCCTGACGCTGACGATGTGCGTCAACTATGGCGGCCGCACTGAGATCGCCGACGCCATGCGCGGCATCGCCGAAGAAGTCGCTGCCGGCAGGCTGCGACCGGGGGCTGTGAACGAGAAGCTGATCGCCCGCCGCCTGTATGTGCCCGACATGCCCGACGTCGACCTGTTCGTGCGCTCATCCGGCGAACAGCGCACCTCCAACTTCCTGCTGTGGCAGTCGGCGTACGCCGAGATGGTGTTCCTCGACCGACTCTGGCCCGACTTCACCCGCCTCGACTTGTGGGAGGCGATCGAGCGCTACCTCAACCGCGAGCGGCGGTTCGGGGGCGCGGTCGACGCGCCGGAGGTCGCCGCATCACCCGCGACGGCGCAGATCACGGCGCCGCGCTAGTTGCACGGGCGAACGTGCCGTGAGCGGAATATGTCGCTTCGGGGGGAATACGTCGGGCGTCACGGGGGTTTCTGCTCGTGTGAATGAACCCATCAAGATCGACGTCTGGTCCGACATCGCCTGCCCGTGGTGCTACATCGGTAAGCGCAACCTCGAGGGTGGCCTGGCCGCCGCGGCGGCGCAGCCGAATGCGCCCCGCGTCGAGGTGACCTACCACTCGTACGAGCTCTCGCCCGACACCCCCGTCGACTTCGACGGCTCCGAGATCGACTTTCTCGCCGGGCACAAGGGCATCCCCGCTGCGCAGGTGCGGCAGATGCTCGAGAACGTCACCGGCGTCGCCGCCCAGGCCGGCCTCGAGTACAACTTCGACATCCTCAAGCACACCAACACGGTCAAGGCGCACGAGCTCCTGCACTACGCCAAGGAGCAGGGCGTGCAGCCCCAGATGATGGAGCGCCTGATGCGCGCGTACTTCACCGAGGGCAGCCACGTGGGTCGCATCGACGATCTCGCGCTGCTCGCCGCCGAGGTCGGGCTCGACGCCGACGCAACCCGGGAGGCGCTCGCGTCTGGGCGCTACACCGCCGCGGTGCGCGCCGACCAGGCGCAGGCGCAGGCCTACGGCATCAGCGGTGTGCCGTTCTTCGTGATCGACGGCAGGTACGGCGTCTCGGGGGCCCAGCCCGCCGAGGCGTTCGCGCAGATTCTGCAGCAGGTCTGGGAGGAACGCGGCGCGGCGGCCACGGAGACCGAGCGCGCGTAGACCTGGCGCGCCTCGCTGCCGAGCCGGCACGGCGGTGGCGGTGGCTCGCGGCCGAGATGGCATAGTGGTGGCATGACGAACTCCACTCCCACCGCCACGCCCACGGCCGCAGCCGAGCCGATCGTGCCCGCGGGGATTGCGCTCGAGACACCGGCCGCCGCGCAGCAGGCGGGCGGATGCTGCGGCGGGGGCGCCTGCAGCGTCTGATTGCCCGCGGTCCCGGGTGTCGGCCGGACGTTCGCCTCGCCGCACGAGCGCGCGCGGCGGCGGCACCGTCGATACGCTCGGGCGGGCCGCGCGCTCTGCGCGGCCGTTGGGGCAGAAGTCTGGGAGAATAGGGGAGTGACCGCCCTTACGCTCCCCGCCGCCCTCGCGCCCGCGCCGCTGCGCTTCGGTGCGCTCGAGATCGACGTTCCCGTCGTGCTCGCGCCGATGGCCGGGATCACGAACACCGCGTTCCGCCGACTCTGTCGCGAATACGGCGCGGGGCTGTACGTCAGCGAGATGATCACCTCGCGCGCGCTCGTGGAGCGCAATCAGGCCACGATGCGCCTGATCCGACACCACGAGAGCGAGACGCCCCGCAGCATCCAGCTCTACGGGGTCGACCCGAAGACCGTCGCCGACGCGATCCGGATCATCGTCGATGAGGATCACGCCGATCACATCGACCTCAACTTCGGCTGCCCCGTCCCCAAAGTCACGCGCCGTGGCGGCGGTGCGGCGCTGCCGTGGAAGACCACGCTGTTTCGCGAAATCGTCGAGGGCGCGGTGCAGGCCGCCGGCCACCTCCCGCTCACGGTGAAGATGCGCAAGGGCATCGATTCCGATCACCTGACGTACCTCGAGGCGGGCCGCATCGCCGAAGGCGCCGGCGTCGCGGCGATGGCGCTGCATGCGCGCACGGCGGCCGAGTTTTATTCGGGCGAGGCCGATTGGTCGGCGATCGA
>JAGQTK010000173.1 GCA_020439065.1 Microthrixaceae bacterium | reverse complement strand
CCTGAGGCGTCCGGGGTCGCCCTGGCTGCCTCGAGCGCGCGTCGAAACGTGATGTTCACACCACAGGGGCGTCTGTAACCCGCGCGAAACACGACACGCATGCCGCAGGAAACCGCGTGTGGTCACACTGGGGGTGCCTCAACCGCTGCGACCCGAAACGCTGCAGGGGAGGGGCCCGAGTTACACAACCCCTGAGTGAGGATCTTCATGGACAGCGGAAACCTCGCGTGGTCTGTCACGGCGACAGCCCTCGTACTTTTCATGACGCCCGGTGTGGCGTTCTTCTACGGCGGGCTGGTGAAGGCCAAGAGCGTCGTCAGCATGATGATGATGAGCTTCGGCGCGCTCGGGCTGATCGGTGTGCTGTGGATTCTGTACGGCTACAACATGAGCGCGGTGGACAGCACGTGGGGGTTCGCCGGCAACCCGTTCAGTGACTTCGCGCTCGGTTCGCTGGCGTCGAGTGAGGGGTCGAACGAGGCGTTGTTGGGTGTCGCATACGGGGCGACGTTCGCGATCATCACGGTCGCGCTGATCTCGGGGGCGATCGCGGATCGCGCCAAGTTCGGCGCGTGGCTGGTATTCGCCGGGATCTGGGCGACGCTCGTGTACTTCCCGGTCGCCGCGTGGGTGTGGGGCGGCGGGTGGATCCTGAACCTTGGGACCACGCTGTTCGGCGACCACAGCCCGGCGCAGGTGATCGACTATGCCGGTGGCACCGCGGTGCACATCAACGCGGGGGCGGCGGCGCTCGCGCTTGCGCTGGTGCTCGGCAAGCGCATCGGTTTTCAGAAGGGCAACCACAAGCCGCACAACGTGCCACTGGTGCTGCTGGGGGCAGCGATCCTTTGGTTCGGGTGGTTCGGCTTCAACGCCGGTGCAGATTGGGCGAACGGCCTGGCCGACACGGGGCTGATCGTGCTCAACACGCTGGGGGCCACAGGCGCCGCAGTGATCGGCTGGATCGTCGTGGAGCGGATCAAAGACGGCAAGCCCACCGCGGTCGGCGCGGCTTCGGGTGCCGTGACGGGGCTCGTGGCCATCACCCCGGCGTGCGCCAGCCTGGCGCCGGGCTGGGCGCTGCTGCTGGGGCTGCTCGCGGGGATCGTGTGTGCGCTCGCGGTCGAGCTGAAGTTTGCGCTGGGCTTTGACGACTCGCTCGATGTGGTGGGCATCCACCTGGTGGGCGGCCTCATCGGCACCCTGTACCTCGGCTTCTTCGCCACCGACACCGGCCTGTTCGTCGGTGGCGGGTTCGAGCAGCTGATCCTGCAGGCGATCGCGGCCCTGGGAGTGCTTGCATACTCCTTCGTCATCGCGTTCGTGATCGGCTTCGCGATCGAGAAGACGATCGGATTCCGCGTCAAGGACGCCGACGAGGTGGCCGGCGTCGACCTGGTGGTGCATGGCGAGTCGGGATACGCGATCGGCGAGGAGGTGCCGGCGGAGGCGATGCGGTGACGACCGCGTGAGCGTAGGTGAGGGTGCGAGCGAGGATCGTGGCGGGCGCGGTGGCGGGGGGGGGGTTGCTACCGTGAGGTCGTGGCGAAACTCAGCAGCATCCTCACCTCGCTTGTCGGCGGCATGCTGTCGTCGTTGCTCGGGGGATCGAAGACACGGGATGCCGCGGCCTCGCGTGCAGCGCACGCAACGGGGCGTGCCGCGGCCAAGCCGGCCGCGCCTCGCGGCGCGGCGCCCAGCCCGTCGGGGCGCGCGATGGACCTCGCGCAGGAGCGCGGCCGCCACGGCAAGACGGCAACCGTGCAGATCGATGCCCGCGCGGCGGGCCCGCTGCGCATCGCGTACGCGCCCGAGCCCGACGGGGCGCCCGACCCCGGCGAGATCGTCTGGACCTGGGTGCCGTACGAGGAGAATGACGGTCGGGGCAAGGACCGCCCGGTGCTCGTGGTCGGGCGCCTCGACACGGAGCGCGTGATCGCCTTTGCCCTCACGAGCAAGCCGCACAACGCCGAGCGCGATTACGTCTCGCTCGGTGTCGGTGAATGGGACCGCGATCGTCGGCCGAGCTGGCTCGATATGGGTCGCATCCTGCGCGTCGACGAGCAGGGGATGCGCCGCGAGGGCGCGGTGCTCGATCGTGAGCGCTTCGGCCGGGTTGCTGAGGCGCTCGGTCGCCGCTACGGCTGGCCGGTGAAGTAGCGGGGGAGCCGCGCGCCGGTACCCGGCCGGGCTCGCGCTGTTCGGCGCCGCTTCGGCACTTGACTCTGCCGTAACGTCAACTGGCAGTCTTGACGGCATGAGGAGGAATCCAGCAACAGGGGCCGTGCCGGGTCCGTGGCGTGCGGCCGGTGCCGCGGGCGCGCATGAGTGGCCGATCCGGGAGGTGGCGCGGGCGACCGGCCTGACCAGCCGCGCGCTCCGGCACTACGAGCAGATCGGGCTCGTGCGCCCCTCGCGCGTCGCCGCGAATGGATACCGCTTCTACGGCGAGGCGGAGCTCTCGCGGCTGTACCGGGTGCTTTCGCTCCGAGCGCTGGAGCTGCCGCTGGCGAGCATCCAGCGTGCCCTCGACGACGAGCAGTCACTCGAGGAGGCGATCGCCGCACACCTCGTGTCGTTGGAGGTGCAGCGCGAGCGGACCAACAGACAGATCACCGCGGCGAGGCAGACCCTCGACGCGGTGCAGAAAGGAAGAACGATGTCCATCGACGAGATGTTCGCCAGTTTCGACAACAGCCAGTACGAGCGCGAGGTGCGCGAGCGCTGGGGCGACGAGGCGTGGGAGGGGAGTGCCCGCGCTCGGGAGACGCGCAGTGACGCGGAGCGTGACGCGGCCGATGCTCTCGGCACGGAAGTGAACGCCGCGCTGCGGGCGTTCGCCGAGGCGGGCCTGGCGCCGGATGCCGAGGCGTTTCAGGCGGCCGTGGCCGCGCACTACGGCTGGGTCGCCGGCCATTGGGGCAGGCCGCCCGAGGCGGAAGGGTATGCGGGGCTCGCGCAGCTGTATGTCGCGGATGCGCGATTTGCCGCCGTGTACGGCGGGGCCGCGAACGCGCAGGTGATTCAGCGGGCGATCGAGTGCTGGATCGGTGCGAACCTGGGCGGCGCGGAGAGTTCCGCGTAGGTCCGGCGGGTCGCGCGGGTTGCGGGTCGCGGTTCGCGTACCGGCGCGTAAGCGGGCGTCATCTGCGGGCGTTTTCGCGATGCCGATGCGTACCCTCGGACTGTTCGTTGAACCCGAAGGAGTACCGCGCCATGAGCTATTTTCCCGACATGCAGATCGCAACGCTCGCCGAGCTTGAGCCCGCCGTCTACGGCCTGATTTCGAAGCGGAGCGCCGCACTGCAGGGCGTTGAGGCGACCGAGGTCACGTTTCATGTCGGCTCGAAGTGGTCGCAAGACCTGAAGCCGCACGCGGGCACCGAGCTGTGCGAGCTGCCGCACGTGGCCTACGTGACGGCGGGAACGCTGGGCGTCGAGATGGGCGACGGCACGTACCTCGAGTTCCACGCGGGCGACGCGATGCTGCTTCCTCCTGGGCACGATGCCTGGGCGGTTGGCGATGTCGACTGCACGTTCGTGGAGTTCTCGCGCGGCAACGACTACTACGCGCAGTAGTTCGGCCGCAGCACGCTCTGGCCTGCCTGGGTGAGCTGGATACCGGTCTGCCACCCTCACGCCGCAAGAAAAGAAGCCCGTTCCGCATTCCGGAACGGGCTTCTTGCTTGTGGGCGATGCCAGACTCGAACTGACGACCTCTTCCGTGTGAAGGAAGCGCGCTACCAACTGCGCCAATCGCCCTTGCGGGCAACCCCGAAGGGCCGTTCTCGATAGTAGCGGATGCCTGGTCCAAGCCGCGAATCGATCGGCCCTTCAGTTTCGTGACACGCGGTGGCGAGCTCGGTTTTGCATGCGGGCAAACCTTCGGCTAAAGTCATACAAGTGCCCGGAGCAATTCGGAAACATGCGGATGTAG
>JAGQTK010000172.1 GCA_020439065.1 Microthrixaceae bacterium | reverse complement strand
CGACGCACCTCGTCCCGGGCACGCAGCGTGCTGCCGGTGGCATACAGCGCACCGTCCGGCGCGAGCAGCAGCACCCCGAGGCGCCATACGCGCCCGACCCCGGCGATCCGCGGCCGGCCCCGCACACCGAGAAAGCGTCGCGGGGCCAGCTCGCGGCCGAGCCCCTCATCGCGTGCGCCGGCCGCGCGCAGGGTCTCCACCGCTTCCGCGACGAGATCCGGGATGCCGCGGCCCGCGGCATCCGCTCCCCCCGCGTCGCTGTGCTCGCCCGATGTCATCCCTCCATTGTGCCGCGCAGCGATGCCGCGCCTTGCAGTGCCCGCCTGCGCCGGGCCGCCGCGCCGAACAGCACAAGACTGAGTCCCGAGAGCAGCGTGGCCGTGCCGGCGAGCGACACGGTCAGCCCGGGGCCACCATCGCCCCAGCCGCCGCCGGTGGCGGCGAGCGCCGTGACGAGGGTGCTCTCGATCTCCTGATCGCAGCCGCCGCGCGCGAGCAGCACGGCATCGCCGCCCTCCGGGGTGTACCACAGCGTGGCGACCCAGAAGTAGCGGCCGGCAACCGCCTGCGAGGTCGGCGGCGAGGCAAACTCGCCGGAACCCACGATGCCGACCGGTGCCGAGGTGAACACCCGCGTGGTGTCGTCGCAGATCGGGGCGGAGCCCGCGCCGTGTCGGTACAGTGACCACTCCAGCTGTGCGGGCGCCTCAGCGGCGAGCCCGGTGACGGTGACGACGTCGAGGAACTCGGCACCGGCACGCGCCGTCGGCTGCGCGCGCGAGCCGAGTGCTGGTGGGGCGACGACCGTCGTCTCGCTGGGCTGGCCGCACCGGCCCTGCGCGAGCGCGATCGGCGGATCGGTCCAGGCATCCGGGCGCCACCACAGCGTCTCGATCCAGTAGTACGTGCCCGCCCGTTCGACGCGGATGCCGGGCGAGGCATATCTCCCGAGCTCGCGCACGGGCACGGGATCGCCGATCGTGCTGCCGACGAGCCGCTCCGGGGTGCAGGTGTCGGCCGGGTCGATGCCGGGCGCCGCCTCGAACAGCTCGAAGGTGACGAAGGTCTCACCGGCCGCCGGGAGCGGGCCGTTGACGATGGCGACGTCCGTCGCAAGCGCGCCGAACGGCGTGACCGGTACCGCCGCCGATTCGATCACGGGCGGATCGACACGCGTGGTCTCGTTCGGCAGCAGGCATGCGCCCTCGTGGATGCGCACGCCGTCCAGGTCGCGCAGGGTCTCGATCCACGAGTACGTGCCGAACCCGGGAATGACCACGGGCGGCGAGTCGTATCGCCCCGGCCGCGTGATGCGCTGCGGCGCGTCGGCGTTCGTCCACACGAGGGTCTCGGCGTCGCACCGCTGGATCGGATCGGTCCGGTACACCGCGAACGAGAGCTCGGCCCCGGCCGCGGGGAGCAGCCCATCGACGATCGCGGTGTCGATCATCGTGCCCTCCGGCACGCCCGTCGCCTGCGCCGCGGTCGTCACCGAGGGCACGAGATGCGTCTCCGCGAGGCGCCCATATCGATCCTGGAATACGTAGCCGTCCTCGAGGAAGTTTCGTGTGGCGCTCGGCTGAGCGGCGCCGTCGATCCGCCACACCCAGGTGTAGAAGGCGGATGCCGCAGCGGCTGTGACGTCGGCGGTCGCCGTGTACTCCACGGTCGGGCCGTCGGCGGCGCTCGTCGTCACGGTGGCCGTGCCGGCGATGGGTGCGCCTGCGGGGACATCGGCCGACTCGACGGGTGCGGCATCCAATGGGCCATAGAGGACCCCGCTCGCGGTGACGAGCGCGTAGCTGCCATCACCCATGCGCGGCCACTCGTTCAGCGCCGTGGAGAACGTGACCACGTCGGCGAAGCTGCCGCCCGCGGCGACGTACGGCGAGAGCACCCGGGTGCCGAGCGCCGGCGCGAACACGGTCTGCCGGGGCACGGCGTCGCGTGCGGTGAGCGTGAAGTTGTGCACCGCCTGCGAGCCGCCGCTCACGGTGACCTGCCGCCCCGGGGTGTCGTACCAGGTGACCGTGTCGCGCCAGCCGGCGAGCAGGCTGAACGCGCCCTCGGCCGTGATCGAATACGGCGCGCCGGTGTCGCGTGGCGGCACCCCTCGCACCGGGTACGTGCCGGTGCCCACGCCGGCAAGCGACGGCGCCCCCGCGCCGATCTGGAACACGCCGTCGCTCAGGGTGACCGTGCCGGGCGAGGGCACCCCCGCGACCACGAGCGTGCCGGCGTAGCTGTTGCCGGGATCGGTGGTCAGGTGCATGGATGCCCCGGCCGGCGCCGCGACCGTGCCCGGCGATGCCGCACTGACCGGGGCGGCCGCCGCGAGCATGGCATCGAACGCCGCACGCACGGCCGCCGTGTCGCCGCCGGCGCGCGTGCTGTAGTAGTTGCGGATCCCGATGCCACCCGTGAGCGCGGTCGCATTCGCGTAGTCGAGGAAGTGCCACACCGCGAGATTCACGGCCGCCGCGTCGACATCGCTCACGCCGGGCGTGCCCCAGGTGTTCAGGATGTAGTTCGCGCGCGCCGTCGCGTCGGCGACGCTCACGCCGGGTGGCGCCGAGCCGGTGGTGTTCGTGCGCTCGACGCCGGGGCCGGTCGGCACGCCGACGGGCGACGGGTCGCCGGCTCGGGCACACCACACGAGGGCCCCACTCTCGAGACGGAAACTGCCGAGGTGCGGGGATGCCGCGTTCCCGGTGCCGTACCCGGGGCCGAGCCCGGACGCCGCATGCGCCGCGTGCGGTGCGACCAGCAGGCCGATCGCCACGGCCGCGGCCGCGAGCATCGCGGGGAGTCGGCCGAGACGACGGGGGAGCCCGGCCCCGTCCGGCCCGAGCGGGCGTCGAGACCGCCGCCGCGTGCGCGTTCCGCCGGCATCCATCGTCAACCCATTGCTGCGCACGGCACCGCCCCCTCGCCCGACGTCGCTGTCGGCTTCGACCGGCCCCTGCCGGCATTGGCGTCATCTCTAGCAGTGCGGCCCGGACCTGGGCCACGAAAACGGCGCCTGATCGGCGGAACATCACCCGCGCCTCACCCGAATTCGACCCCCCGCGGCGCCCGCGCACCCCGCGCGGGACGGCGGCGGGCGCCACCTCGCGCTCCATTACCGCACAATGCCGATGCCGCACGACGTCGCTCCCGAAAACCGCCCGCTTCGGGCGGAAATGGTGGATTCCGACACACAGCGCGCACACACGCGCGCGGCGTGGCACGTTCGGTGTATGCATCGCGGCGCGCGGCACGCGAACCGACGGATCCCGGCGCCGCCAACCGCGGAATCCGATTCAGGAATACCCACGCTGATCTGGGCTTTGTTCCGGTCATCACGCGCCGACCGGCGCGCACCCCCGGGCCCATGCACGGCACATTCGCCCCGCCGGGATCGGCGGCGCGAACGCGTTCCCACCCGCGCGCATACACCCCTCCCCGAGCAATTTGGCGAGATTGCCACGAATTGACACCCGGTGTCGTAATGAGTCATAATCGCCCCATGACTGACAACGCGCACCCCTTGTCCGCCCGGGAGGCGAACGGGACTGCTGGCTCGATGATGGCCAGCCACGTTGTCATGTGTTGCCGAATGTGCCGCTGATCCCGCGGCCGTGAGTCCCCCGGATCGCCCAACCCGGCGACCGTTGAATGCCTCACAGAGCACCTCCAGGCCACCGCACCCGCGTGACCTTCCCCGTCCGCTCGATACCCATTCGAGACTCATCTCGCGGACACCCGCAACACGCAGAACCCGAAGCTTGGGTCGCAGCACCCTCGGGTTCGTCATCATCCTTCAAGGACCACTCAATGTCGAACACCCTTATTGCAGACACCCGCCGGACCAGCACGACGCAGCGCCGCGTCGCACCCGTGACGCCGATTCGTTCGGTCCAGGGCTCGCCCGCCGCGCCCGCCCCGACGCGGAGCCGCGTCGCCCCCGCCCCG
>JAGQTK010000171.1 GCA_020439065.1 Microthrixaceae bacterium | reverse complement strand
CCTCGCCCCTCACCACCCCGCAGCCGCTCTCCACCTTGCGTCTCGGCTACATCGCCGGTGCAACGCCGGGCCGCTGGGTCGACACCTGGAGCGCGCGCAATCCGCAACGCCGACTCGAACTGCATCCCCTCACCGCACACGAGCAGCGCCGGGCGCTCGATGCCGACGTCGACCTCGCCCTGGTGCGCCTCCCGCTGCACGACGACGGCAGCATCCAGGTGATTGCGCTCTATGAGGAGGTGCCGTTCGTCGTCGTCTCGATCGAGAACGAGCTCAGCCTGCTGGAAGCGGCGCGCCTCGAGGACCTCTCCGGACAGCTCCTGATCGTTCCCGAAGACAACGTGCTGGGTGAGCTGCGCATCGAGGGCACGCTCGCCCCGACGTTCGACCCGATCGCCACCACCGAGCAGGCCATCGCGACGGTCGCTGCCGGGGTCGGCATCGTGGTAGTCCCGCAATCGCTCGCGCGGCTGCACCGGCGCAAAGACGTGACGTCGATGCCCCTGCACGGCGGCCCAGTCTCCACGGTCGGCATCGCCTGGCGGGCCGACCGCGAAAGCGCAGACATCGAGTCGTTTGTGGGTGTGGTGCGCGGACGAAGGGCGTCGAGCTCGCGCTGATCCGCGGCCTCCGCGGGGCCCATCGTCTCGCGCTCGAATTCGCGCCGCGCCGCGAATAGACGACAATGGAGGGGATGTCACCCTCCCTCCGGCCCTCCCGCGGCTCCATCGTGCTGCTCGCGGCGATCGTCGCGACGGTGGCATTCTCGGTCCTGCAGTCGTTCATGGCACCGTTGCTGCCCTCGCTCCAAGAGACCTTCGACATCTCGACGACAACCGTCACCTGGCTGATGACCGGGTACCTGCTCAGCGCCTGCATCACGGCACCGATCGTGGGCCGCCTGGGCGACATCTACGGGCACGTGCTGGTGTTGCGCATCGCCATGTTGGTGATGACGGCAGGCATGGTGCTGCAGGCCCTCTCGTGGAACTTCGAGACCCTGCTCGCCGCTCGCTTCATCCAGGGCTGCGGCGGCGCGATCATCCCCCTGTGCTACGTGATCCTCAAGCGCATGTTGCCCGAGGAGCGCGTGCCCTTCGCGCTCGGCATCGTCTCGTCGATGGCAGCCCTCGGGGGCGGCACGGGGCTGGTCATGGTGGGCCTCGTCGTGCACCTCGGCGACTTCCACCTGGCGTTCTGGACGGCCAGCGTGATCGGCGCGCTCTCCTCGCTCGTGGTCTTCCTCGGCATCCCCGCATCCAGCGATGAACGCACCAAGCAGCGCCTCGACGCGCTCGGTGCGATTCTGCTCGCCGTCTGGCTGAGCCTGCTGCTGATCATCGTCTCGCAGGGCGGGGCGTTCGGCTGGCTCAGCCTGCCCATCGTGCTCATGATCGTCGGTGTGCTGCTCGCGTTCGCGCTGTGGGTGTGGTGGGAGCAGAAGGTCGACGTGCCCGTCATCGACATCCGGGTGATGCGCTCCCGGCCGGTGGTCTGGTCGAACCTGCTGGCGTTCTTCTTCGGCATCATGATGTTCACGACGCAGATCCTGTTCCCGCAGTTTTTGCAGACCTCGCCGGCGCAGGGCTATGGCTTCGGGCTGACCGTCGGCGGCATCAGCCTCGCGATGCTGCCCCAGACCGCCGCGTTCGGGATCGGTGGCCTGTTCGCCGGCTGGCTCGAGCGGACCATCGGCAGCCGCATGTCGATCATGATCGGCTCGCTGTTTTGCACCGTGGGATTCGGCGGGCTGCTGATCTTCCACAACAACGTGGTGCAGTTCTCGTCCACGATCGTGCTGATCGGCATCGGGATCGGCCTGACCTACGCGCAGCTCGCGAACGTGGTCACCCGCTCGGTGCCGGCCGACAAGGTGGGTGCCTCGACCGGCATGAACACCAACATTCGCAACATCGGCGGAGCCGTAGGCACCACGCTCGCCGCGACGATCATCATGGCCCCGGCGGGCCTGCAGGCCCCGCCCGTCTTCAACTTCGCGATCGGCATCTTCCTGCTCATCGGTGTGAGCATTGCCGCGATGGCGTGCGCGTGGGCGCTGCCGAAGGACCGCGACGTCGAGTTCGCGCAGTAGCGGCGCCGCCACCTCGCACCGCGCTGCGGCTCACGCGCCGGTGAGAAAGTGCCAGCCGAGCCACCACCAGAACACCAGGATCGTCACCCGTGCGGGCCGCTCGCGCATCACCTCCTCGAGCATGCTCCCGAACGAGACGACGACCCCCGGACGCACATGCGGCGCTGCAGCGAGCAGCGCCATCGCGAGCACGAGCACGAGGTAGCCGGTCACGGTCAAGGCGTGCATCAGCGCCGCGCTCCCGCCCGCTGTGCCACGCGCAGCAGCGCCAGCCCGCCCATGACCCACACGGGCACAAATACGAGCCGCCCCCACGGGGATGCAACGAACGGCTCGAGCAACGACGAGATCGTCGGGTGCGCCTGCTCCGCCGCGGCCCCGCCGTGGCCGAGGAAGAACGCGGCCAGCTCCCACAGGCACACGAGCACCACAAGCATCGCCCAGAGGACCGCGGTGCGTCGTCGAATCGCCCGCTCCGACGCCGGGGGCGGCGTCCTCGCGGCCGCACTCGCGGGCTGGCGCGGACTGCGCGGTGGGCGCTCCTGCGGCCAGAAGTATGCCACCGACCCGAGGCCGATCAGCACCAGCACCGTGCGGCTGACACCGCCGTCGAACGGGGCCACGATGAGCACGACCGCGCAGCCGAGCGCGAGGAGCACGAGCGCCGGGCCGCGGGGGCCGCGGGGGCCGCGCGGGCCGCGCGCCGGGCGTACGTTCGGCAGCAGCGCCACGCGCTCGGCCGCGAGCAGTGCGGCGAACACGGCGAACACCGCGCCGTCGATCGGCGCGCCCCGGCCGAACTGCACGCTCGAGGTCAACGCGAGCACGCCGATCCAGACCCACGCCATCGCCGGGGAGCGCCCGGCGTCATGCTGCTCCGACATCGCCCCACCTCGACGCTTCGAGCTCGCCTGCTCGGTGCCGTCATCGTCCCAACGTCCGGTGTCGCCATCGTCCCAACGACAGGTGCCGGCCGCAAGGCCTTCGCCGGCACGCGCGCCGCAGCATCCCGCACCGAGGCATCCGGGCCCCGATGCGCATGCGCTTCGATTCCCGCATGCATCGGTCTACGCTGGGGGCAATCCCTCGGCATGACGAAAGGACGCTCATGGCCTCGATCACTGTCGGGCGCGAGAACGGCGCCGACATCCGACTCCACGTTACAGACCGCGGCACGGGGCAACCGGTCGTGCTCATTCACGGCTACCCGCTCGATGGCTCGTCGTGGGAGAAGCAGACCGCGGCGCTGCTCGATGCCGGGTATCGCGTCGTCACCTACGATCGCCGCGGCTTCGGCAAGTCCGACCAGCCATCGGCCGGGCACGACTACGACAGCTACGCTGCAGATCTCTCCACCGTGCTCGAAGAGCTCGACCTGCGCAGCGCGGTGCTCGTGGGCTTCTCGATGGGCTCGGGCGAGATCGCGCGCTATCTCAGCACCTACGGCACCGATCGCATCGCCAAGGTGTCCTCGCTCGGCGGGCTGCCGCCGTTCCTTCTGCGCACCGAGGACAATCCCGATGGCGTCCCGCAGTCCGTGTTCGACCCGCTGATCGCCGCCGCCCGCGCCGACCGCTACGCGTTTTTCACCTCCTTCTTTCACGGCTTTTACAACCTGGACGAGAACCTCGGCTCCCGCATCAGCGACGAGGCGCTCGCCGCGAACAAGGCCGTGGCGTACGCGTCGTCACCCATCGCCACGGTCGAGGCGCAGCGGACGTGGCTCACCGATTTTCGCGAAGACCTCAAGGCCTACACGGTGCCGACCCTGATCGTGCATGGCACGGCCGACAACATCGTGCCGATCGGCCCCACGGCTCGCCGCCTGGCGAAGCTCCTCCCGCACGCCCGGTTCATCGAGATCGAGGGCGCC
>JAGQTK010000170.1 GCA_020439065.1 Microthrixaceae bacterium | reverse complement strand
CGACGCGCGCGCGCTCGCCGCCCGAGAGCGAGGTCACCGTGCGGTCGGCCAGCGCGGTCACATCCGTTTTCGCCATCGCCTCGGCGATGGCCGCCTCGTCTTCCTCCTCGTGCGGCGTGTGCGCCCACGGGACGCGCCCCATCGCGACGACCTCGCGGGCGGTGAACGAGAAGGTCACGGTGTTCTGCTGCAGCAGCACGCCGCGCGCGCGAGCAAGCTCCTTCGCCCGGTGCCGCGCGAGCGGCTGGCCGTGCAGGAGCACCTCGCCCGAGGTGGGTGTCGTGTCGCCCGCGAGCACGCCGAACAGGGTGGACTTGCCGGCGCCGTTCGGGCCGAGCAGGGCGTGCAGCTCGCCCGGGCGGATGGTGATCGAGGCATCCGCGAGAATCGGCGCCTTCGCGCGATCGGGGATGACGGTGACGCCGCGTGCCTCAAGCATCAGCCCCACCCACCCGAGGTGCGGCGCGTGCGAACCAGGAGCCACAGGAAGAACGGGCCGCCCACGATCGCGGTGATCGTGCCGATCGGCAGGTCGGCCATCGGCACGGCGGTGCGCGCGATCAGGTCGGCGCCGGCCAGCAGCAGCGCGCCGCCGAGGATGCTCGTGATCATCAGGGGCAGGTGCGCGGGACCGATGATCATGCGCATCAGGTGCGGGATGATCAGGCCGACGAAGCCGATGATCCCCGCGAACGCCACGGCCGCGCACACCAGCAGGGCGACCGTGACGATGACCACGATGCGCAGCGCTTCGACGCGGACGCCCAGGTGTCGCGCCGTGCGCTCGCCGAGGGCGAACAGATCGAGCCGGCGAGCTACGAGCAGGGCGGCGATGAGCCCGGCCAGCACGAGCGGCGCGATCAGGGCGATGTTCTGCCAGATGGCGCCGTTGAGGCTGCCCAGCTGCCAAAACACGATCTGCTCGCGCGACGCGCTCGAACCGAGGAAGGTCATGAACCCGAGCGCGGCACCCGCGATCGCGTTCACGGCGATGCCGGTCAGCAGCAGGGTGACGACCTCGGTGCGCCCGCCGGAGCGGCTGATCCAATACACGGTGAAGACCGCGATGAGTCCGCCGATGAACGCCCACACGGGGGTCGTCCACATGCCGAAGGTCGCGAGCCCGAGACTCAGGCTGGTCGCGGCGCCGAGCGCGGCGCCCGAAGAGACGCCCACGACGGCGGCGTCGGCCAGCGGGTTGCCGAAGATCGCCTGCATCAGCACGCCTGCCGCGGCGAGGGCCGCGCCCACGATCAGCCCCAGCACGATGCGGGGGAGCCGGATGTCGATGATCACCCCGTGGGCGGTGGATGCCGCCGGCGCCCACGCCGTGTCGATCCCGATGGCCTGCAGCAGCACCCCGACGACCTCGCTGGGCGTGAGCGCGTACTGCCCGACCCCCAGTGAGAACACCACGGTGGCCACGAGCGCGAGCGTGAGCGCCGTGATCAGCGCGACCACGCGGCCGGTGTGCCGGGGCGCGCCCGCCCGTGGGCGCGGGGCGCGGGCGCCCGGCGCGGTCGGGATCGAGCCGGGCTCGGTCCGTGCGCCTGCTGCGACTGCTGCGCCTGGGGCGTCTGCTGTGTCCTGTGTCGTTCGCGGCGGCGGTGTCGTCGGGGCCGCGAGCTCGGTGCTCAACCGAGCCCCTGCGCGGGGCTGCCCGCGGCACCGGCACCGGCATCGCTGCCCGCGCCCGCGCCCGCGCCCGCATCGGCGCTCGGCGCCGCGTACAGCGCCTTCGCGAGGGCCCGCACGACGTCGGCGCTGCGCGGTCCGAAGCCGAAGATCGCGTCGTCGGCCATGTCGATCACGCGGCCGTGCTGGCCTGCGGGGGTCTGCGCGAGCGCCGGAATCCGCGCCAGCAGCCCCTCGACCCCGCCGGCCGATGCGAGCCCATCGGTCATCATGATCAGCGCGTCGGGCTGCGCGGCGACGAGTGCCTCGGCGGTCATCGGCTGCATGCCGCGCCAACCGATCTCGCTCGCCACATCGACGGCGCCGAGCGCATCGATCAGCGAGTCCGCGCCCGAGTCGGCGCCGAAGAGGTAGTAGACGTTCGCGGCCCCGCGTGCGTAGAGAAAGGCGACGCGCACGCGATCGGATGCCGCCGCCGGCGCGATGTGGGCGACCTCGAGCTTTGCGGCTTCGATCTCGTCGTGCATTCGGGCAGCCAGCGCCTCGCCGCGGGCGGGGACGCCGAGCGCTGTGGCCACCTCGGCCACCAGCGAGCCGGCGGTCTCGAGTCGCCGCTCCGACGAGATCATCACGACGGCGATCCCCGCGTCGCGAAGCTGTTGGCGCACCTCTTTGGGCCCGATCGTGGTGTCGGTGAGGATGACGGTGGGCTCGAGCGCGAGGATCGCCTCGACGGCGAGGGTGTGGCCGGCGCCGGTGACGAGCGGGAGCTGCTGCGTGCCCTCGAAGCCGGTGGCGGCGTCACGGCCGATCACATTCGGGCCGAGCCCGAGGCCGAAGACCGTCGCCGCGATCGTGCCCGAGACATCGAGGGCGAGGATGCGCTCGACGCTGCGCACGGTGACGTCGCGTTCCTCCGCGTCGACGACGGTCGCGGGGAGGGCCGGGGGCGTTCGATTGTCGATCACCCGGACGGCATCGTTCGCCAGACACGCGGTCGACCTGCCGCTCGCGGTGCGGGGCGTCTCCAGGAGCTCGAGGGCGGCGAGCGGGTCGCCGGCGTCGGCGCAGAAGCGTGCCTGCTCGCCGGAATCGCCGCTGCCGGCATCACTGTCGCCGGCGGCAGCGCCGGGAGCGGGCGTCGATGTGTGCGCGGGGGCGGCGCAGCCACCGAGCAGCATCGTCAGACCCAGCAGGGCGGCGAATGTGACGAGCGTGACGCGCGCGGGCTGGAGCGTTCGTTTCATCGAGAATCCAAGGGGAATCGGGGGAGCCGTCGTGGGCCACCATGGCAACAATTTAAGAAAGGCTAACCTAATAATTGACACGGCGACAGTCCGCGACCTAGTGTCGTGATGGCTCAACTTAGCTGAGCCTAACCTCATTTCGCACAGACCCTGGTGTCCGTCGGAAACGCATGTCGTTGTGCGTCCGATTGCGGCGGACCGACCTTCCCCGGAGTACTCATCGTGACTGCCCTTCCACGCGTCGATTCCCCGCGCGCGCCACTGCCTGACATCCACCGGCTTCGCGCCGCGCTCGCCGCACTGCTGGCCTTCGCCCTCATCGCGGCTGCCTCGATCGTGGGTGCGCTCCCCGCGCGCGCCGTCGGTGGTGCGGTTGTGGCGAATGTTTCGGCCGCCAGCACCGACGGCCTCGCCGTGCACGCCTCCGCCACCGGCCTCGACGGCGTCAGCGGTGCGTACGTGGCGCTGATCCCCCGGGGCGGCGAAGGCGCCGTGACCGGCAGCGCAGGGGCCGCCGCGCAGGAATGGGTGCGTGCGGTGGTGGACGGCCAGCTCGCGGTGACGCTCACCGCGCCCACGGCAGCGCTGGATCGCACGACCGAGTACGAGGTGATCGTGTGGCAGCAGCACTCGGCGCCGAGCGCTGAGAACATCTATGCCCGCGCCGACGTCGTGATCAGTGGCGAGCAGTGGGACGCCGTGTTCCCCCCGGTGCAGCCCGAGCTGCCCACGCCCAGCGTCACGGTGTCGAAGACGGCGGGGATCGACCCCGCCGGTGAGACGGTGACCGTCACGGGCACCGGCTTCGTGGCCGTGCCGCCGGCGACGACGGGTGCGCGCCCGCCGCTTGCGGGTAAGTTCACCGGCGCGTATGTCGCGTTCGGCTCGTTCCTCGAGGCGTGGCAGCCTTCGGCGGGTGCGCCGGCGTCGGCGCGCAAGGCGATCGACACCCGGTGGGGCGTGCTCGCGGCCGATATGGCGATCATTGGCGGGGCGAACGCCGGGGCGATCGAGCTGTCGGAGGACGGTTCGTTCTCGACGACCCTGACCCTGACGCGGGAAGACGCGGCGGCGCTTGAGGGTGGCCG
>JAGQTK010000016.1 GCA_020439065.1 Microthrixaceae bacterium | reverse complement strand
GGTCGCTCCGAGCGACGGGCCCTTTCTTTCGAGATCAGGGCCCTTCGTGTAGGACGCGGCAAGTTCTGTACTGCGCATGCCGCGCGGCTCTGTAGCTCAGTTGGTAGAGCGCACGACTGAAAATCGTGAGGTCACGGGATCGACGCCCGTCGGAGCCACAAGGACCGTCGTTACAACGGTCCCAGAAACCCTCGCCTAGCTTCTACATGGCGGGGGTTTTGCTTTGCCCTGGTGGCAGGCGAGGCCTTGAGAGAGTGGGAAGCATGCCCGACGCAGTGCAGCGCACACCGTTCCAGCCGCAGCCTCGAGACTTCACCGGCCACAGGATGCCGCCCACCGTTCCGGCGGGGACCCGGCTGGAGCTCAGTCGATCGCGCATCGTGCCGGGGCAGGAATCCGGTTTCGAGGACTGGATGCGGATGCTGACCACCCGCTACGACGAGGCCTTGGCGCCGCTTTCGGCCGAGCGCTCCGCGTTCGAAGCCACCTTCCAGCACACAGACGCCGCGGGGACCTCGTGGATCTATCACCTCACGTTCGCTGGCGAAGACGGCAGCGGCCTGGACGAATCGAACGCCATCGACGCCGACCACGCCGCGTGCAGTCGGCGCGTGAAAGAACCCGGGTGGGAGGAGCTCACCCCGCACTTCATGCTCGCGCCCGCACCCGTGCGGGAGGTGATGCAGGAATGGGCGCAGACGGGCGCCGTCACCGCTGCGGGTGTCGACGACTCGACGCGACCACTCCTCGCGGCGCTGGCGAATCCGACGACACGCGAAGCATTCGCACGCATCGTGCTGGGCGAAGCATCCGACGCTCCTTCTCGACGCGACGAGCGCGCCCTGGCCCAGCTCGCGGCCGCCGGCCTCATCGTGCAATCCGGCGACGGCTGGGACGTCGACGCAGCGCACCTGCGCACGCTGCTCCAGCGGGGCACGCGCCGCCGGCCGAACCAGGGCCCGGAGCGCTTCCTCACGAGCGACGGGCGCATCGACCGCTACCCCTCGCAGCAGGGAGAACGGCACGAGTTCCTGCGGGCACTCGCCGCACGGGTGATCAACACGACTGAGACGCTGAAGGAGGCGGAACTCGGCACGCGCCTGGCTCCTCTCACCGACGACACCGCACTCCTGCGCCGCATGCTCGTCGACCACGGCATCCTGCACCGCGATCCCTCCGGCGCCGCCTACCGGCTCGTAGCCGTAGCAGCCGGCAACGAGGGCTGAGCCGGCCACACCGCTGCCCGTCGCGGGGACGTCCTTTGCCCACCGCGACATCTCGACCGGCGATTCTTCGCCCGCACCGTCCCGATGGGGAAAAGATCAGGCGCGGAGGTTCCCATTCATGTCAGGGTCCGAACCGCACGCTCGCATCGAGGGACGCATGCAGGCTCGTTGGCCGTTCTTCACCGGGCAGCACGCATTCGCAGGCACCTAAGCGGTAGCCATCATGGCCGACGAACGGGTCGGGCGCTGTGAATGGTCGCTCGCGTAGAACCTCTGCACGTCTTCTAGGACGTCGAATGCCGTCTGGTAGCAGCTCGCCAGCGGCAGCTCCCGCAACCACGTGACGCGCACGCGGTTCTCGTCCAGGGCGTACACGCAGGCGATGGTTCGCCGGGCATCGTTTCGGCCATACCGATGGTCCAAGATCAACCATTCCGTTGCGGTGATCCTTTGCAATTCCAACCGGGGATCGGGCATCGGGGACATCTCCACACTCCAATCAGTCAGAACCAGTACTCGCCTGACGGATGAGGATTCGAGCTGCAACCATTGGGGAACGCCTGTTGCCGTCACCGTGCAGGTTGGGAGCTTGACGAGCCTCATCGCCCGCCAGACGTCACCCGGGATTGTATACCGATGGCGTAGATCCTCACAGCACCTCCGGGGCCGCCGGGGCCCCGTCGACGGCCTGTGGTGCCACTTCGTCCAGCTGGGCGCGCAGGAGACGGTTGGTCGCCTCCAGCGCGAGCACGTGCCGGGCACCGACCAGGTTCACACCGGCGTCGAGCAACTCAACGACGCGTCGAAGGACAGTCAGGTCATTCTCGCTGTAGCGACGCGTGCCGCCAGCGGTGCGGCCGGGCGCCACCAATCCTTTGCGCTCGTACAGCCGCAATGCTTGCTCGCCGACACCGACGAGCTCTGCCGCGACGGCGATGCCGTACACCCCGAGCGAGCCAGAGGAGCCTGCATTCTCCAAAACGTGTTTCCCTTCACGCTTGCAAAATCTATGGAATCAGATGTATAAAACCTATACCACTCGGCACAGATTATTGAGTGGCCCACAACGACAGTGAGATGGAGGAGATGCACAAATGCTGTTGCAACACAATGACCCATTCCGTGACCTCGACCGGCTCACACAGCAGATCTTCGGAACTGTCGCCCGGCCGTCCAGCATGCCGCTGGACGCTTGGCGAGAGGGGGACGAGTTCGTCGTCGAGCTCGACCTGCCCGGCATTGAACCGGACAAGCTCGATATCGACGTGGAGCGCAATGTGCTGACCATCCGGGCGGAACGGCTCAGCCACATCCCGGATGCCGCGAACGCCGTCGCCGCCGAGCGCTCCTGGGGTGTGTTCAGTCGCCAGCTGGTGCTCGGCGACGCGCTGGACACGGAGAAGGTCGACGCCGATTACACGGCCGGCGTGCTGCGGTTGCGGATCCCGATCGCCGAGCAGGCCAAGCCTCGCAAGATCCACATCGGCAGCCGCGACACGATGTCGGGCCGGAAGGAAGCCAAGAGCATCAACGCCTGACCGGAGAGCATTCTCCGGCACCCACAGGAGGTGTCGACATGGTCTTGAACGCCACCACCGCGATCAACGTCGATTCCCCACCGGCTCCCCGGCAGGACACCCTCGAACTGGTGCTGCAGGATCGAGAGCGGGTGACGGCACAGTTCGCGGCGATCATGACCGCGTCCGGCTTCGGTGATCGCGTCATCCTCGAAACCCTCCCCGGCCCACCACACCATTGCGTTTCCCAGGCCTGGGGCGGGAACCCAAGATGGCGCTTTCTTGCCCGACTTCCCGCGACGCGGGTCGGATCGAGAGTGCGATCACCTCCGGATCGGTCGTGACCTTCACGGAGCGCCCGGAGCCCCGTCGGCGGGCTCCGGGCAACGGCCTCGAGGTCGACACGGAAGCCAGCGGAGCGATACCAAATGGGAGAGGAGGTGGTGAACCCGCGCACGTCATGGCAACGAGTCGTCCTCGACGACGAGCACGTCGTCGGCTTCCTCAGCGCGAACTTCGACCCCGAAGCCCCCTACGAGCGCTTCCGGGCCGTCCTGTGGCGCATCAACGTGGACGCCGATGAACAGCGCCGGGGCATCGGCCGCTTCGCCGTAGAGAAGCTGATGGAGGAAGCACGCCAACGCGGATTCGACCACGTCAACGTCATATACGACACCGGCGACGCCGGTCCCGAAGCTTTCTTCCGCAGCGTGGGCTTTGCACCGATCGGGGAGACGGAGTTCGGCGAGGTCATCGCCCAGGTGCACATCTAGCCCTGGGGCTCCGGGACGTCGAGAAGGCAGCTGATGGGCGGGAACCCGACCTGAACTGATGCCGCCTCCGCGGAAGCTCCCGGCAATCACGCGGGAACACCGAGCCTGCGACGGGATGCGCCGGCCCGAGACACAAAAAGCCGCGACGCGCGGATAGCGCGGTCGCGGCAGATTGCTCGAGTCCCCCAAGACTCTGGTTTCGAGTCTCCCCAGACTCTGTTTTGGATGATCCGCCTCCCGGCTGCTCTCCCCAGAGCTGTCGTTCGGCGGATCATCCCGCAGGCTCAGTCCCCACTGTGGCCTGCAACGTTGTGGTCATTCCCCGGCAGCCGCCTCCCGGCAAAGCTGCAATGTTCATGTCCCCATATTCCCCAAGTTGTCGTTGTCATTCACCCCAATGAATAACTCTGACAATGAAGACTGTACGGACCCGACCTCAAGCAAGCCTCAGGTCTTCCTTAGCTTCGGCTTGAGCTTTGCCTTTTTCGGCAAACGCTCAGAATCAAGGTTCTTGAGGGTTCCCGGCAGCCCGCGGGATCGCGGCCTCCCGGCCCCGTTTCAGCCCGCTATGACGGGCGTGTGAGCACCCGCGCACTAGGCTCATCTCGTCGCCCGTGCGCCGCGCCGCGCACGCCAGCCGCACGCATCGCCGCACGCATCCCGAGGAACGCGCCACCATGGATCAGACCCCCGCAGGCCCACCCGCCGCGCCGACGCCGCCCCCGCTCCGGAGCCGATCCACCGCGCGACGGCCGCGGCGCTGGGTGCCGGCGGTCGCGTTCAGCGCGCTCGGCTTGGCGGTGCTCGTCGGGGCGGCCTTGGTCATACCCAGCTTCTGGGCGGTGGATGCCGATGCCGAGGCATCCACGCCGTCGCCGTCACCCACCCACACGCGCGTGGCGCCGACGCCCCCGCTGAGCGCGGCGGCACAGTTGCTTGCCCGCACGGCCGACCCGCAGATGTGCGCCGTCACGCTCGCGGGTGACGAGATCGGCGAGCTCGGCCCGCTGCTGCAGCGGCAGGGTGAGCTGTACAGCGAGCTGCCGATGCCATCGCGCGAGGGCCTCGTCTTTGCCGGCTGGTATGCGACGCCCGAAGACGCCGCGGCGCTCACGAGCGCCGCGCGCATCAACCGCGCCGACCCAGTCGTCTGCACCGAACGCGAGACGACCCTGTATGGGGCCTGGACCACGCCGGAGGCGAACGCGGCCGAGCATGCACGCATCCCGATCCTGATGTATCACCAGTTCACCCCCAAGCCCGAGGGTGAGAGCGGCTGGCTGCGCGGCAACTACGCCTACGTCGGCGACTTCGAGGCGCACATCGCGCACATCGCGACGACGGGCTTCTACCAGCCGAGCTGGCTCGAGCTCGCCGCTTTCATCGACGGCCGGCTCTACCTCCCGAACCGTTCGGTGGTGGTCACCGACGACGACGCCGACCAGAGCTGGTTCGACCTCGCCGTGCCGGTCATCGATCAGTACGGGGTGCTCGCCACCTCGTTCATGATCACCGCGCACCGGCAGGATCCCCCACCGTCGCCGTACGTGATGGTGCGCTCGCACACCAACGACATGCACGAGGCGGGCGCGAACGGGAAGGGCCGCATGGTCAACTGGTCGGCCGAAGAGATCGCCGACGACCTCCGCGCCTCGGCGCGCGTGACCGGCGCCGCCGAGGTCGTGGCATATCCGTACGGGCACTTCAACGACACCTCGAAACAGGGCGTGACGCAGGCGGGGTTCCTGATGGGGCGCACGATCGAGGGCGGGTACGTCTCGATCGGCACCGACAAGCTCGCGCTGCCGGTGATTCGCATCAACTACGGCATGGGGCTGGATGCGCTCGTCTCCCTGATCGGGTGAGCCGGGCGCCGGCGGGTGGTGCCGCATTGCGGCGCCTCTTCCATTTTTCCCGCCGATACCACTAGGGTGAAAGAGCACTCAGCGTTCAACGCGCGCTCACACAGTACGTGAGCACTCCGAGGGGTCGGAGGTCGTTGTTACCAGCGGGTGCACTTGGGGCCTTCGGGCAATTTGGGGAATGCCATGAATATTTGGGGATGCACTTTCGTGCCCGCTGGGGAGCGGATCGAGCGATGACGTCGCTGGATGAATCTGTCACGCGTACGCAGACACGCGCACTGAGCGGTGCTGCTCAGAAGTCGAATTGGCGTCTTGCCTTCGACACCATCACACGCCCGTCCACTCAGACGACGACCACCGTCGGCTCGCGTGTCGCCGTCGGCTCGCGTGTCGCGGGCGGCTCGCCCGTTGCGGCTCCGGTCGCGTCTCTGCCCGGACTCGACACGTCGCTACATGCCGCCGTGTCGCCGCGCGTGCAGCCGGCACTCGAGCAACGTCAGCTGTGGGAGCGCCGTCACCGCCGTCAGCTGCGTGCCGTCGACTCGATCGCCATCATCACCGTGACAGGGATGACCGCCCTGATCGAGGCGATGCTGATCGGACCCGCGATCACCCCGCAGCAGCAGTGGCTACTCGGCACGGTCTTCGGGCTGACCGCTGGTGTCTGGCTCCTGCTGCTCGCCCTCTTCCAGACGCGCGATTCGCGCATCCTGGGGAGCGGGGCGACGGAGTACAAGCGGGTCGCCCACGCAACCGGACTCGCGTTCGGCCTGGTCGCGATCATTTTCGTCATCGTCCAGGCCTCCGGGCTGCGCCTGCAGCTACTGATCGCGCTGCCCACTGGCATCGTCGCCCTGCTCGCAGGGCGCTGGTTCTCCCGCCGCTGGCTCGTTCGCAAGCGTCGCAGTGGGCTCTACGCCTCGCGCGCCGTCGTCATCGGCCGAAGAGCGGATGTCGCGCACGTCATCACCTCGATCCAGCGTGATGGTGCAAGCAGCTACAACGTTGTCGGGATCACCATCGACGAGCTTGACGATCGGAGCGAACTGACGGTCGGCGGCGCCAGCTTCACCTCGCGCGGAAACGTCAACACGGCAGCCCGCGTGGCGGCAGAGCTCGGCGCCGACACCATCATCGTGGCGAGCCACGTCGATGCCGACGCGGATTTCATCCGCCGGCTCAGCTGGCAGCTCGAAGGCACCGCCGCCGAGCTCGTACTCTCGAGCCGCCTGACCGACGTCGCCGGCCCGCGGATTTCGCTTCGTCAGGTGGAAGGTCTGCCACTCATCCACGTGCAGATTCCGACGTTCGAAGGCGGCAAGCACCTCCTCAAGCGCGCATTCGACATCGTGGTGTCATCGCTCGCGCTGCTCGCCATCGGCCTGGCGACACCGTTCATCGCGCTCGCGATCTACATCGACTCGCCCGGCCCGATTTTCTTCCGCCAGTTGCGTGTCGGCCGCGACGGCCAGACGTTCCGCATGTGGAAGTTCCGTTCGATGAAGACCTCCGCCGAACAGGACCTCATTGCGCTCCAGGCGCAAAGCGACGGCAACGGGGTGCTCTTCAAGATGAAGAATGACCCGCGCGTCACCCGTGTGGGCCGCGTCCTGCGAAAGTTCTCGATCGACGAGCTCCCGCAGTTCTTTAACGTGCTCGTCGGCGAGATGAGCATCGTCGGGCCCCGCCCGCCGCTGCCGTCTGAGGTCGCCGCCTATGACGGCGACGTCTCACGCCGTTTGTTCGTGAACCCGGGCATCACCGGGCTATGGCAGGTGAGCGGGCGCAGCGACCTCTCGTGGGACGAGAGCGTACGGCTCGACCTCCGCTATGTCGAGAACTGGTCGCTGATCAGCGACATGATGATCATGTGGCGTACTGTCCGGGTCATGATCCGACCCACTGGGGCATACTGAGCGATCACGGCCCTTGTGCGGCAACGCACGATGCGCACGTGGGCGGGCCGCGGCGGCGCACATGAGCGCGCGCAAAAGACGAGACGTTGGCGAGAAGAGAACTGCAGAGATGAAGATTTCAGTGATCGGGTGTGGCTACCTCGGTGCCGTGCATGCATCCGCAATGGCCGACCTTGGGCACGAGGTCGTCGGTATCGACGTCGACGACGAGAAGATCGGGCAGCTGCGCGCGGGCAAAGCGCCATTCTTCGAGCCCGGTCTCACCGAGGTGCTGAGCTCCGCGCTCGCCTCTGGTCGCCTGACGTTCACGACGGACATCGCGCAGGCCGCCGGCGCGCAGGTGCACTTCGTCGCCGTCGGCACACCACAAGCGAGAGACAGCCAGGCCGCCGACCTCAGCTACGTCGACGCCGCCGTCACGTCATTGCTGCCCCACTTGCGTGCCGGAGATCTGGTCGTCGGAAAGAGCACGGTGCCGGTCGGTACCGCGGCCCGGCTCGCCGATATGGTGGCCGAGCAAGCCCCCAACGCGATGCTCGCGTGGAATCCGGAATTCCTCCGCGAAGGCTTTGCGGTTCGCGACACGATCGACCCCGATCGGCTCGTCTATGGCGTGCGCGACGAAACGGCGATCGCGATGCTCGATGAAGTGTACGCGCAGACAATCAGCAATGGCACACCCCGCGTTGTCACCGACTACGCCACGGCCGAGCTCGTAAAGGTCGCAGCGAATGCCTTCCTAGCCACCAAGATCTCGTTCATAAACGCGATGGCAGAGATCGCGGAGGTGACTGGGGCAGACGTCACGCAGCTCGCTGACGCCATCGGCCACGACACGCGCATCGGGCGAAGGTTCTTGAACGCCGGCGTGGGCTTCGGCGGCGGCTGCCTCCCCAAAGACATCCGTGCGTTTGTGGCACGAGCGGAAGAGCTTGGGCGGGGTGAATCCGTCGCGTTCCTCAAAGAAGTCGACGCAATCAATATGCGGCGACGCGACCGCGTCGCCGACCTCGCGATCGAAGCGCTCGGCGGCTCGCCCTTTGGCCACAAAGTGGCCGTACTCGGCGTGACGTTCAAGCCGCATTCCGATGATGTCCGTGACTCCCCCGCACTCGACGTTGCCGTCCGACTGAAGGGCCTCGGCGCGGATGTGGTCGTCACGGACCCGCAGGGGCTCGACAACGCCCGCGGGCGCCACCCGCAACTGCTCTACACCGAAATGACCGAGGAGGCGCTCCGCTTCGCCGACCTCGCCGTGCTCGTCACGGAGTGGCCCGAATACACCGCGCTCGACCCCCATTCCGTGGCGGCGCTCATGCGCACACCGCGCATCATCGACGCGCGCAATGTGCTTGCCCCCGCCGCCTGGCGCGACGCCGGCTTTGCATACAGCGGGCTCGGTCGCGGCTGAGCCCGCCCCATTCTCCCTTGCGACGCACGCACCGCGTGGGAGACTAAACGCCGAAGGGCAACCGCCCGCGCAATCCTCCCCCGAATGGTCTTACATGTCTGAGCGCAACGCACCGTTCCTGAGCCCAGCGATGCGCCGCGTGGGTTTGGTCGTTGCTGGTGTCGTGGTCCTCGGGCTCGCTGTCGCGCTGTGGTTCATCTTCACTTCGAGCCCGGGTGGCAGCGCCGCACCCTCAGATGGTTCCTCGTCCTCGGGAGCACCGTCGCGTGGGCCGGTTCCGGGCGCGACGCCAACCACCGGCAGCGAGGTACTCCCCCCGACAAACGAGATCGACCCGAACCGCATCCCCCCTCGCACGCCATCCACACCGTTGGTCGTCCCACCCCTACCCGAGAGCGCGTCGAAGGTCGGCGGGCTCGTCGACGGCTACCCGCGCGAGATCGTCGGCCCCTCGCCCGACTCCAGCGTGCTCGACAGCTCGATCGCCACCGAGGGCGACCGAATGCAGGTCACACTCACCGCACGCACCGATGTCACCCCTGAAGAGGTCGCACGACACTTCGAGGCATTCTGGGCCGCACTTGGTCTCCACGGCACGTCGCAGGGTGCCGGCACGACGATCACGCTCGCCTACACCGGCGCATACGAATCCATGACGCTCGCATTCAATACAGGCACCGGGACCGGCACCGTTTACATGATCTACAGCGTGTTTCGGACGAAGTAGCCCGTGTACATCTCGTTTAACAACAAACCGTCCCCCGACGAGGCGGCAGAACCGAGCGACAACGGCGGCACCGATCTCGCTGCGGAGTCCGGCGTCAAGCGCCCCCGCGGCCTTCGCACGGTCTCGTCAACCGTCATCACCCTCGGCATCGTCTCGATGCTCACCGACATCTCTTCTGAGTCGGTCTCCGCGATCCTCCCTCTCTACATCACGGGGGTACTCGGGCTCTCGACTATCGCCTTTGGCGTGATCGACGGGCTCTACCAGGGAGTGAGCGCCTTCGTGCGCATCGCCGCTGGTTACGCCTCCGACCGCTCAGATCAGCCCAAGTGGATCGCATTCATCGGCTACGGGCTCTCGGCGATCGCTCGTGTCGGGCTCCTCTTCACGACCGGGTTCGGCGCGCTCACTGCGGTGATCACAGCAGATCGCATAGGCAAGGGCATCCGCACCGCGCCCCGTGACTCGCTCATCACCGCCACCTCAAGCCCCGAATCATTGGGGGCATCGTTCGGCGTACACCGCACGCTTGACAACATCGGCGCCGCAATCGGTCCCCTGCTCGCCTTTTTCATCCTCCTGCTGATCCCCGACGGCTACGAGACGATCTTCGCCGCCTCACTCGCATTTGCGATCATCGGCGTCGCGATCCTCGGCTTCTTCGTGCCCAATACAAGACGAGTGGATGCCGCAGCCGTCCCGAGGGCGCCACGGAAGAAGTTCGCCTGGGGCATCGTGCTGCGGGGGCCGATGCGGCGGGTGCTGGCTGGTGCCGGCATCCTGGGTCTTCTCACCATTGGTGACGGCTTTGTGTATCTCGTACTGCAATCGCGCAGCGACTTTGCGGCCCAGTGGTTTCCGTTGCTCTACGTGGGCACGAACGTCGTGTTTCTCGCGTGCGCGATCCCGATGGGACGCCTGGCCGACCGGGTCGGGCGCGCGCGCGTCTTCGTTTTTGGGCACGTCGGGTTGCTCGCGGCGTACGTCGTGGCCGCGCTTCCGCTCTCCGATATCGCCTCGACCTTGCTGTGCCTCGTGTTCTTGGGCGCGTTCTATGCCGCCACAGACGGTGTGCTCGCCGCGCTGGCCGCGCAGCTGACCACGCCCGAGACTCGGGGCACGGGCATCGCCGCGGCGCAGACCGTAGTCGCCGTGAGCCGACTCGTCGCTGCATCGGGCTTCGGCTTGCTGTGGTTCACCCTCGGGCGCGAGCAATCGATGTACATCGTCGCCGGACTGCTTGTGGTCGCGATCATCGCAGTCGCAATCCTCTTCCGGCCCTTCTTGTCGTCGACCCGGAGCCTCACCACATGACCGCCCGCCTCAAATGGACGCTCCTCATCGTCATCTCGGTCGTCGCGCTCGGCGCCACCGCGCTCATCGGATTCTTCGCCTGGCAGGCCGCCCAAGCCCGCTACACGAGCCCGAGCGCCGTCCACACGACCGGGGCAACTGTAACCGGCGACCGCATCGTGTTTCGCAACACGGCAACCGGCCAGGGCTACGGCCACATCGCGAGCGTGCCGCTCGACAACCCTGGTTCGGCACGCTCGCTGATGGATGTCACCTGCGACCGTGTAGCGGCGGCCAACGACGAGTTGGCGTGTCTGCGCACCGTGCGCGGCATCGCCCCCTCATTCGTCGCACTCGTGCTCGACCCTTCAGGCACCGAGAAAGCCAGCTGGCCGCTCGCCGGCATCCCGAGCCGCACTCGGATCTCTGCCGATGGCGCCCTCGTGGCGACGACCTCGTTCGTCACGGGCCATTCCTACGCGACCATCGGTTTCTCCACCGAGACCGTCATCCGCGGCGCCGACGGCAGCGACCACGGCAACCTCGAAGACTTCACGTTGACGATCGACGGCGCCCCTTTCTCCGCCGTCGACCGCAACTTCTGGGGCATCACGTTTGCCGACGACACCACCTTCTACGCGACCGCATCCTCCGGCGGCCGCATGTGGCTCGTGCGCGGCGACATCACGACACGCACGCTCACCTCGGTCGCTGAGGGCGTCGAATGCCCATCGTTGTCGCCAGATGGCACGCGCATTGCGTTCAAGCACACCGTCTCGGGCTCCGGTCCCACGGTGCACTGGCAACCGGCGGTGCTCGACCTCACGACGGGCGACGTCACGCTCCTCCCCGAAACACGCAACGTCGATGACCAGATTGAATGGCTCGACGACAGCACGATTTTGTACGGGATGCCTCGCGATGGCGTTCCCGGCGACACCGACGTCTGGTCGCTCGCTGCCGACGGTTCAGCTGCTCCGCAGATGTTCCTCGAACACGCGTGGTCGCCTTCGGTGGTGCGTGGGGCGCAGTAGCTATTCGGCCGGAGGTACGAGCGGCTGGGTAGCGACGGTCACACGCTCGCGCCGTCGCTCACGCCGAATGACGATCGCCCAGGCAAGGAAGGCACCGAGCCCTGCCCCGAGCACGTTCGCGAGAACATCTCGCACGCTGGGCTGACGAGACGGAATAACAAACTGAACGACCTCGACGCCCACAGACAGCAGCAAGGCGAGCACGACACCCCTCCACGGGTGCCGAAAGAAGAGTGTGAGCAGCAACCCCAGCGGCACGAACATGAGGATGTTCGCACCGAACTCGACCCAGCCAGAGCCAAAAGCAGCCACTCCCGGTATTCGCTGAATCCAATCGCTCACGGCGCCCACGATGTCCGAGTAGCCTACGGGGAGGAGGACAATCGAGAGCACCGCGATCCCATACACCGCGAGGCCCACGAGCGCCCAGTGCACCCGTCGATTGTTCACGTTTTCAGCAACGGACACGGAGCCTCCTGGTCATATACGTAAACTTTCGGCGGACGGTAGTGCAGCACTGAGCTTAGATGGCTCTCAAGTGAGGATCTTCTCATACGGAGCCGACCCCCAGAACGAGTCACTGATACTTGGTGCGTCCCCACTTCCCATTGCTTGGATTGCTTATGCCTCTAAAACGTTCACGTGTCACAAAAGGGCTGCTTGCGCTCACGATAACTGCCGCTGTCGGCCTCACCGGGTTTGCCGTTGCTCCGGCGATGGCGCACCAGTCCGCGAACTCTTCCGTGTCGTCGTCGACGACTGGAATTTTCTCCGACACACTCTCACCCAAGATTTTCGCCGACGCCGACCGCGTACCGGTCGAACTCGGTGTGCGGTTCAGCCCGCAAGAATCAGGCGAAGTTACCGCTCTCCAGTACTACCAGGGTCACAAGGCGAAGGATGTGACCACCGCAACGCTGTGGTCCTCGTCTGGGAAAGCGCTCGCCCGCGTCAAGTTTGACGCGACAGCCAAAGTTGGATGGCGGACGATCGCCCTTGAGGCGCCCGTAGCGCTCAAGGCAGGAAGCAGCTACGTGGTGTCCTACCATGCCCCGAAGGGCGGGTACGTACTCACGGAGAATGACCTCACTAAGGCAAAGTCACTCAATGGCTTCTCCCTTCGCGCAGGTGCTGGCGTATACCGCTATTCCAAGGTGAGCGCCATGCCGACGCAGAGCTACCGCGGCTCGAACTACCTAGTCGACATCGTGTTTGCACCCAAGAACGGTGCGGTTGATCCTGCGCCGAACCCGCCGACAGAGCCGGAACCACAACCGACTCCTCCGACCGACCCTGCGCCGACACCGACGCCGGAGCCAACGCCACCGACCGAGCCCAAGCCCGAGGCGCCGATGATCCCCCTGGAACCGGCTATTCCGGCTCCGCCAACCTCGAGCAAGGGTTTCCCCACCGCGACGAACACCGGCCTGCCGGCAGGGTGGACGCCCAAGAACGAAGTAACTGGTGACTATTGGATCCGCACGCCTGGTGCCGTGGTTGAAGACCTTCGTGTCATCAACGGGACCATCCACGTGCAAGCGCCCAACGTGACCCTGCGGAGAATTGACGCACCCAACACCAACGTCACTAACTACGTCGGCGGTTCATGCCAGAACGGCCTCGTGATCGAGGACTCGCGGTTCATCACGAACGGCCACACGACTGACAAGGATGAGCCTGTCATTGCTCCCGGTGGCTACACGGTACGCAACATCATGATTGATGGAGCGCCAGAAGGACTCCGCGTCGGCGGCAAGAGCGCGGGCTGCGGACCAGTCACTGTTCAGGACACCTTTGTCCGGGCCACCTCACCGCAGACCTGCTCCGACTGGCACGGTGATGGCATTCAGGGATACGACGGCGCAGCCCTCGTAGTCCGCAACAGCACGGTGCTCCTCCGCGAGACCAACAACTGCTACGGCACCGCCGCGTTCTTTTACCCCAGCGGCCAAGGAAACACGTCGATCGACATCGACGGGCTGATGGTTGGCGGCGGCGGATACCCGTTCCGAAGCGGGATGCCCGGCACGGTCAAGAACCTGAAAGTGATCGAGAAGAACTGGGGCTACGGGCCCACTCTGGTCGAGTGCTCACCGATCTCGGCTTGGCAAGCTGACGTCGTACGCCTCGATGCTGCTGGTCAGCCGGTCACCGTTCGCGGGATCAGCTGCCAGTAAGTAGGGCAGTGTTCATGCACTGGAGCCCGCTGTTCACACAGTGGGCTCCAGTGCATGAAAGCGCAAGCGACCCGCTAGCCTGAATACTACAGCGCACGGTGCGCCGATGCGGACGGAAGGAAGCGGTGTATGCCGACTGTCATCATCGCTGCCCATAACGAGCAGGCCGTGATTCGCGAGTGCGTCACGGCACTTCGCCAGCAGCGGGATGCGCCGGAACTCGAGATCATCGTGAGCGCGAATGGATGCACGGACCGAACCGCCGTGATCGCGGCCGAATCCGGTGCCATCGTTATCGACCGAGTAGAAGCAGGCAAAGCAGCAGCGCTCAATGCTGGTGACGAGCTCGCCTCTCGGTACCCGCGAATCTACCTGGACGCCGACATCGTCGTTCCTCCGAACGCCATTAGTACACTACTTGCAGAGCTCACCGACGAATCGACTGCGCTCGTCGCCGTGCCCAGCCGACGAGTGAACACCGCCGGTCGTCCATGGCCAGTACGGGCCTACTTCTCGATAAGCGAACGCCTTCCCGCGTTCCGGACCGGCCTCTTCGGCAGAGGGATGATCGTGGTTTCTGCGCGCGGGCGCGCCCGGTTTGACACGTTTCCCGAACTCATCGCGGATGACCTGTTCTTGGACTCGCAGTTCAGCCCCGCCGAGAAAGCCGAAATCACGGGCGTCGAGGTGGTCGTTGAATCACCATACACAACGCGAGCGCTCCTGCGCCGCCTAGTACGTGTGCGCCGAGGGAACGCAGAGATGCGCAACGCACTCGGCGTAGCGACTCGACCGAGCGATCGCTGGGCATGGCTGCGCGATGTTGTCCGCCCGAATCCACGGTTGATTGGCGCAGCGATCCCGTACGTTCTGATCACCCTCACGGCCGACCTCCTCGCTCGCCGGAGCCCAGCATCTGGCCAAGAGTGGGGTCAGGATCAAAGCACCAGGAGCACGTCATGACAAGACCCCGCATCGCTATCTGTGTTGTGACATTTGACAGCGCACCGCTCATCAAAGACCTGGTCGATTCGATTCCCCTCGGCGCCGAAGGCACCGACTGGACACTCGTTTTTGCCGATAATGCATCAGCCGACAGCACCGTCGCTGAGATCGAGCGGCACGCACCGGACGCACGAGTCGTCGAGACCGGCGCGAACCTGGGATATTCCGGCGGCGTGAATGCTGCCATCCACGCTGCTGGTGACCAGGACGCGTACCTCATCCTGAATGCTGATGTGCGGCTCGAGGCCGGATGCCTCGTCACCTTGTTTGACTCGCTCGGCCCGAGCGTTGGCATCGCCGTGCCACGTCTCATCGACTCGGAACGTCAACCGATTTGGTCAATGCGACGCGAGCCGAGCCTGCTGCGAGCTTGGTCCGATGCCCTTTTCGGTGCAGAACGGGCCGGTCGCCTAGGCGCGCTGGGCGAGGTTGTTACGCGGCCTGAGCTGTACGCGAGCTCGCGACGCACTGACTGGGCAGAAGGATCAACCCAGCTCATCAGCGCCGAGTGCCTGAGTGTGTGCGGCGCCTGGGATGAAAGCTTCTTTCTCTACTCTGAGGAGACCGACTACAACCTGCGTGCACGAGACCACGGGTTCCCCGTCTTATATGTGGCGGGCGCAACTGCGCAGCATCTGAAGGGTGAGTCGTCCGCCTCTCCCGAACTGTGGTCGCTCCTGGTGCTCAACAAGGCCCGCCTCTACGCGCGGCGCCACGGCGCGATCGCTTCGGTCCTCTTCTGGTTTGCACTCGTGATCCGCGAAGCAAGTCGTACGGCCCTCGGCAAGCGCACCAGTCGCGCGGCGCTACGCGATCTGTTGCGCCCTCAGCGGTGGCGCGCACAACGCGGGCCCGCCTGGCTGGCGGGTGTCAGGAGCTGATCATCAGTTTCTAAGACGAGCGCAATAGCTTCAGCTACTTCCAGAGCGGGGTGATCTCGCGTCTAAGCCGCGAAAGCGCACCAATGACCCCGAGCACGAGAAACAGCGTGCCCATGGTCATGGGGAACGCGAACGCATCAAAGAATGCCATGCTCACAAAACCCGCGACTACGGATCCCGACAACGATGCCGCGAGATCCCGCGTGCGACCACCATCAAGGACGTTGGCGGTTCGCACCACGCGCCGCATCTCCAAGATCGCAACGACCGCGAGTCCGATCAGCGCAAGCACACCGATGATGCCCACGCTCACGAGTTGCACAAGAAACTGATTGTCGAAAATTCGATACTTGGGCAAGAAGGTCCCAAAGCCACGCCCAAAAAGCGGGTACTCAGCGAGGAACGCCCAGGCCAGATCAAAGCTGTCGGTGCGCGACGTGATGCTCGGGTCGCTCTCTGGATCTTGGAACAGCCCAACAACGATGCGGAGCATCCGGGGCCAAACCAGCGAGATCAGGGTCAAAACGACCACCGCCATTCCGATGACCCATCGCCGCAACACCGGAGTCCACGCAAACATGCACACCAACACTCCAGCGATCGCACAAAGATATGCGGATCGGGAACCAGAAATACCGATCACCGCGAGGATCGCCACCGTTGGAATCCAGCGAAGGACCCACCACTTCGTTTGCTGATGCAACGCGACGTGCAGGGCCAGCGGCAAGATCATAGCCAAGATCGCACCGTACTCAATTGGATGTGTGGCAGTACCGTTCGGTCGAATCAGTCCGTTGCGCTCGAACAACGACGAACTTGCCACCTCCGTGAGGCCGGGAATTCGGATCATATCGGTATAGGGCGTCGCGGTGAGGAACTGGGCGAGGCCGAGAAGGGCGAGCAGACCGCCAGCCAGCGCTATACGCCACACCAACACCGCGGCGCGACTCTGGGTTCGGATCGCGTCCGAAGCCAGAAGCATCGTGCCGGCCCAGGAAAGCAGCGCCAGCATCGAGACATCGGCCGGGCTCACTTCATCCCCATTGATGGGGCGCGACATTGCCAACGCGTACGAAACGCCGCAACTGAAAATCAGGGCGCCGAGTGCCCACCGCATCGGGTAAAACTGCAACCACGCCGAGGATCGGCGCCGCATGACAATGATCGTCAGCCAGAAAGCGAAGCTGACGAGCCCAATCAGCATCGACGGCGCGCCCGCGCTCCCCAACGGACCGACCACAAGTCGTGATGGAATTCCAAGGAGCGCAATGAGGTAGATCGTCAGCCACGTGACAGCGTCAAATGCGCGCCCTCTCGGTTGCGGACCATCGCGCACGATTGCCGCGCCGTGGAAGACCATCGACGTCATTGCAGCGATTCGCCCCGTGCCGCAGGCCGCGGTCGCGGCGTCGCACGTCGCGATGTCACAGTGAGCGAAGCTTGCTCACGCGACGAGAGCCTTACAGTGGAGCGCGGCACCCCGGTCGAGTCAGGCAAGTCACGGGGTTCGACACCATCAATCTCTGGCAAGCCGTTCGAACCTGGACCCATCTGAAGCGCAATCTTGGAGTGTTTTCTTCCACCGCGCCCCTGCTTTCGGCGTCCCGCCAAGACATCAATCACGAGTGTGAGCGCCACGGTCACGGCGATACCGCCACCCAGCACTAGAACCAGCACTCGAATCAACGATTGCAGGTCGGGTTCTGCTTCAGTGTCCATCGCCAAGACCATCGATCGCACCATGGCGTTCTCGGCGACGCCGACCTCGTTCTGCAGCCCGAGGAGCCTGGTCGAGACTGTGCCCAACACGTAGCCGAGCGTATCGAGTGCACGCTGCTGCCCCACGTCGGTCACCTCGACCACGATCACGGGTCCTCGCGTGGACTCGTCGATGCTCACGACCGCAGTGGCATCCGGTGAGAGCTCTGCCAGCTCTTGCTCAAACGATGTGCTGGAGTACGTTGCGACCAACACGCGCGCGGTCAGCTCAAGACCGCCCAGCTCGAGCAACGGGTTTGCCCCGTCACTGCTTTCGACGCCGACCGAGGGCAGGAGGAGGACGAGTCCGCGAGCGGTGTATTCCGGTGGGTTCGAGTCAACAACGAACCACCCGGCGCCTGCAGTGACAAGGAGGCCCACCACGAGCACATACCAGCGGCGCCCCACAGCATCCAATATGTCGCGAATGGCCAATCTGATTCCCCCGGTCACGGATTTTTGCCATTGATGCTGCGCCACAGGACCCAACGGTCTCTCAGCGAAACTGGCACCACGCACGGTACTGTTCACGTAGCGGTCACCATGGTACATCGGGGCGGCTGAGAATCGCTGGAGACGAACATGACGCTGCACGACCTGGTACGTGCGTTGTTTCGCTGGTGGCCGATCACGCTCCTCGGAATCATCGCATCGCTCGGGCTCGCACTCCTGTCAACCAGGACTGAACCGGTTTACCTCGCTCGCACCGAAGTTGTGCTCCTCGCACCATCCAGCGCCCGATATCCCAATGAACTCGTCACTCGCACCGAGTCGCTGATCATCACTGCCGGAATCGTCGCAACCCGCATCAACGGTATCGACTCCCCGCGCCCCCAGTTTGGCAACTCTCTCGTCAATCCAGTCGGCGCACCCGATACTGGCGAACACACCTGGATCGGGCTCCTCGACACCGGTAACCAGTGGGTATCGAATTTCGATGATCAGGTGCTGCTCGTCGATGCGATCGGTGAAACTCCCGAGCTCGTTGAAGAACGCATCGATGCTGCCTTCGACCTCATCTCATCCGAGCTGCTTGCCGCGCAGAACGAGTTCGGCGTCGACGCCGGCAACCGGATCACGGCGCGCATGTCACCTGTCGCCCCAGTAGTCCACAAAGTTGGGGGCAGCAAGGTGCGCGCTGCAGGTATGACCCTGGGACTCGGTGGGTTCGCGACCGCAGTGGTGATCGTAGTACTCGAAGTGCGTCGACGCAGCGAGCGCACCACGGTCCCCGGGTAGCGCGCTCCCGATGCAAGGAACCTCCGGGCGCCGAACCGTCTATGCTGTGTCGGATGGGGGAGTTTCTTAGAATCACGCGTCGGGTCGCGACACTGTTGCTGCGTCAGGTGCGCAACCTGTGGCTGAACAGTGTGATCCCATCGCCTCTTGTTCCTGATCATCTTCGGTGGGTGTTGTTACGCGCATCTGGCATTAGCGTCCAACGCTCACTCATCGACCCGGGTGGCTTTATTGGGAGCAATCGGATTGTGATCGGGCGTGGATGCTCCATCAACCGCGGCGTGTTCCTCGACGGCTCCGCCGCCGTCATCATTGGCGATTCTGTGTCGATCGGAATGCAGGCACTCGTAGTCACTGGGTCGCATGACTTTGGCGACAAGACCAAACGTGCTGGTGCCCTGCGGCCTGAGCCCGTTCGTATCGGCACCGGCGCATGGATCGGTGCACGAGCAATCGTACTTCCTGGAGTGACGATCGGTGAGGGCGCTGTCGTCGGTGCGGGTTCTCTCGTGATGAAGGATGTCGCGCCCAACACCGTTGTAATGGGAAATCCCGCCCGAGTTGTTCGCCGCTTTGACGAGACAGATTCTGGGCTTCTCGACACCGAATCGGCCAGCGCTTCGTCCAAGTAGGATGCTTGAAGCGCCCTGGGTTTAGTGGAGACTCAGCTTGAAGCGCCCTGGGTTTAGTGGAGACTCAGCTCATTTGATTACCAGTTCTTGGACGCTGGTAACCCCAGCATAGAACGCTTCCTCGTACTCGAACGGTGGCACATCATCGAGGTAGCCGTGCAGCCGTTTCGTGTTGTGCCAGTGCACCCAGCCGAGGGTCGCGAGCTCGAGGTCATCAATCGTTTTCCACGGCCCCGGTTTCGCGGGACCGCGCACCAACTCAGCCTTGTAGTATCCGTTCACCGTCTCAGCGAGAGCATTGTCATAGCTGTCACCCACGGTCCCGATCGATGGCGTCGCTCCGATCTCGGCAAGACGCTCACCGTAACGAATCGATGTGAACTGGCTGCCCGCATCGCTGTGGCAACGCAAATCTGGAAGATGCCTGCCGCGGGTCAAGTCCCTGGTAGTGGTGTAGCGGTCGGTCCTTCGATGTGAGGGGTTAGGCGCTGAGTTCGAGGACGGGGTCG
>JAGQTK010000169.1 GCA_020439065.1 Microthrixaceae bacterium | reverse complement strand
CGGGTCTTCCAAGCGCTCCGGGGCTTCGCCGCCCTCCCCCGAGTTCGACTTCGCGCCGAGCGCGTTCATCGCGATCGCGAGCGTCTCGTGGGCCTCCTGCGAGATCGAGCCGTAGCTCATCGCCCCCGTTGAGAAGCGCTTGACGATGGATGCCACGGGCTCGACCTCATCGATCGGCACGGGGCGCCGCATCCCGTGCCGGAAGCGGAACAGCCCGCGCAGCGTCTTCAGCTCGGAGGCCTGCTCGTCGACCAGCGCGGTGTACTCCCGGAAGATGTCGTAGCGACGGGTGCGCGTGGCGTGCTGCAGCCGGAAGACCGTGTCGGGGTTGAACAGGTGCGGCGGGCCCTCGCGGCGCCACTGATACTCGCCGCCGTTCCACAGGCGCTCGTGCGCGCGCACCGCTTCATCCTGCGGGTAGGCGTAGTCGTGCCGGGCTTGGTTCTCGGCGGCGACCTCATCGATGCCGATGCCGCCGAGCTTGGTCTCGGTGCCGGTGAAGTAGGCGTCGATGAACGCCTGCGAGAGGCCGATCGCCTCGAAGGTCTGGGCGCCCGCGTACGAGGCCACCGTGGAGATCCCCATCTTGGACATGACCTTCAGCACGCCCTTGCCGAGGGCGTAAATCAGGTTGCGCACCGCCCGTTCGGGGGTGATCCCGCTGATCGCGCCGGTGCGCACGAGGTGCTCCACGCTCTCCATCGCCAGGTAGGGGTTCACCGCCGACGCGCCGTAGCCGATCAGGGTCGCGACGTGATGCACCTCGCGCACATCGCCGGCTTCCACGACGAGGCTGACCTTGGTGCGGTTCTCGCCCCGAATCAGGTGGTGATGGATGGCCGAGACCATCAGCAGCGACGGGATCGGCACGAGGTCCTTGTTCGAGTCACGGTCCGAGAGCACGACGTACTCGACGCCGGAGGCGATCGCCCGGTCCACCTCGGCGCACATCTCCGCCAGGCGCGCCTGCATCGTGCCGGGGCCCGCGTCGAAGTGGTATAGCCCGCGAATGGTGATCGCCGAGCGCCCCGGCACCGTGCGGCCGAGGTGCTGGATCTTCGCCAGTTCGTCGTTGTCGATCACCGGAAACTCGAGCGTGACCGCCCGGGCGTGCCCGGGCCCCTCGGCCAGCAGGTTCCGGGTCGGGCCGAGCGCCAGCGCCAGCGAGGTCACGACCTCCTCGCGGATCGCGTCCAACGGCGGATTCGTCACCTGCGCGAAGCGCTGGGTGAAGTAATCGAACAGCAGCCTCGGCCGCTCGCTGAGCACGGCGATCGGGGTGTCGCTGCCCATCGCGCCCAGCGGTTCGGCACCGTGCTGGCCCATCGGGGTGAGCAGGATCCGCACCTCCTCCTCCGTGTAGCCGAAGGTGCGCTGACGCCGGGTGATGGATGCCGCGGGGTGCACGATGTGCTCCCGCTCCGGCAGCTCCGCCAGGCGAATCCGACCCTCGTCCAGCCAGGCCTGCCACGGCGACATGGTGGCGAGCTCGCGCTTGATCTCCTCGTCGCTGATCACCCGGCCGGCCGCGGTGTCGATCAGCAGCATCTTGCCGGGCTGGAGCCGGCCGCGCCGGGCGATGCGCTCCGGCTCGAAGTCGATCACCCCGCTCTCGCTCGCGATCACGATCAGCCCGTCGTGCGTCTCGGTCCAGCGGCCGGGCCGGAGCCCGTTGCGATCGAGCGTGGCACCGACGAGGGTGCCGTCGGTGAACGTGAGTGCGGCCGGGCCGTCCCACGGCTCCATCTGCATGCCGTGGTACTCGTAGAAGGCGCGCAGCGCGGGGTCCATCTCCGCCTGCTTCTCGTACGCCTCCGGCACCATCATCATGATCGCGTGCGGCAGGCTCCGCCCGCTGAGCGTGAGCAGCTCGAGCACCTCATCGAACGATGCCGAATCGCTCGCGTCGGGCGTGCAGATCGGCAGCAGGGGGCGGATGTCGCCGAGCAGATCGGAGGCGAGCTGCGATTGGCGCGCGCGCATCCAGTTGCGGTTGCCGCTGACGGTGTTGATCTCGCCATTGTGCGCGAGCATGCGCAGCGGCTGCGCGAGCGCCCACGAGGGGAACGTGTTGGTCGAGAACCGGGAGTGCACCACGGCGAGGGTGCTGATCAGGCGCGGATCGCCGAGGTCAGGGAAGAAGGGCTCGAGCTGGTGCGTCGTGAGCATGCCCTTGTAGCCCAGGGTGCGGGCCGAGAGGGAAACAAAATACGCGCCGAGCTGATGCTCGGCGCGTTTGCGCAGACGGAAGGTGCGGCGGTCGAGTTCGACCCCTGCAAGTGCCGGCGTGAAGCTCGTGCCGGGGCGGGCGATGAACAGCTGCTCGAAGGCCGGGCGCGCCTCGTGTGCGAGCGCGCCGAGGTGCGCTTCGTTCGTCGGCACCGCGCGCCAGCCGAGCACAGTGAGCCCCTCATCCTCGGCGATCGCACCGATCTCGCGCTTGATCGCCTCGCGGGCGGCGCGCTCGAGCGGCAGAAAGGCCATCCCCGCGGCGTACTCGCCACGCGGCGGCAGCGCGAAGCCGGCGACGGCCCGCAAAAACTCGTCGGGCATCTGGGTCAGGATGCCTGCGCCGTCACCCGTGCCGGCGTCGGCGCCGATCGCACCGCGGTGCTCGAGATTGCGCAGTGCCGTGAGCGCGGCATCCACTATGTCGCGGCCCGGCGTGCCGCGAAGCGTCGCCACGACGGCGAGGCCGCAGGCGTCCTTCTCGAATGCCGGGTTGTACAGGCCCTGACGGGCCGGGGCGCCTGGTGGTGCTGACTTTATGGATCGGGGTGTCATCGCGACGGTCCTCACGTGATGTTCGCTGTGGGACGTCGTCGGCCCGTAGCAATTGGCAGGAACTTGCAACTGCACCGGGGCGACGCGCGCGGAGGCTCGCGCCTACTTCGTGATCGCGGCTTTGCTCGTGGCTGGGGCCTTGAGCGCACCCGCGGGGGGCTCGCTCACATCAACGAAGTCGGATTCGCTGTTTTGCGAGTGTACACCCGCCGGAGCACCCTCCCAGCCACGTCCGGGCCGGTACGGGCTCGGCTCGAGTCCGGGGTGGCGCTTCTTCTGCACCACGAAGATCACGAGCCCGAGCACGATCGAGAAGATCGACCACCACACGTTCACGCGCAGGCCGAGGAAGATCTCGGTCGGGTCGATGCGGATGGACTCCCAGACCACACGCCCGGCGCTGTACCAGATCAGGTAGAGCGCGAACAGCCGGCCCCACTGCAGGCGGATGAATTTCTGCCCGGCCCACAGCAGCACGGCGGCACCCAGCAGGTTCCAGATCACCTCGTAGAGGAAGGTGGGGTGAAACAGGGTGCCGGAGGGCAGCCCCGGAGGCCACGCCGGGTTGTCGCGGTCGATCTCGAGACCCCAGGGCAGGGTGGTCGGCAGGCCGAAGAGCTCCTGGTTGAACCAGTTGCCGAAGCGACCGAGCGCCTGCGCGATGAGCATGCCGGGTGCCAGCGCATCGGCGAAGGTCCAGAACCTGATCCCGCTCCAGCGGCAGCCGAGCCACGCGCCCACGGCACCGCCGATGAGTGCGCCGTAGATCGCGATGCCACCCTCCCAGATCCGGAAGACGGCGAAGAAGTCGGCGCCCGGACCGAAGTAGAACGCCGGGTGGGTGAGCACGTGGAAGATGCGGGCGCCGATGATCGCAAGCGGAATCGCCAGCAGGATGATGTCGATCACGATCCACGGCTCGGCCCCGCGCTTGGTCAGCCGCGCGTTGGTGAGAAACGCCGCCACGATGATGCCGACGATGATGCACAGCGCGTAGATGTACACACGCAGGGGTCCGATATCGAAATAGCTGATATCCGGGCTCGGGATGCTCGAGATTACCTGCAGTGCGGCGTTCATCATCGTTCGATCATCCTTGCTGAAGAGTCCGGAGCGTCGTGTGCTCTCTGAAGTCTAGTTCGAGTCTGACGGGCTCAGTGGGAGCGCGCCGCACCCTGGGCAAGCTCG
>JAGQTK010000168.1 GCA_020439065.1 Microthrixaceae bacterium | reverse complement strand
GCGGCGATCACCACGGCCTCGAGCCCGTCGTTGCGCACCTGCCCGGGGTTCGGGTCATCTCGCCCGATCTGCCCGGCTTCGGCGCGTCGCCCGCCCTGCCGGGTCGCGCGCACGACCTCGACAGCTACGCCGAGTGGCTGCGCGCCTTCGCGCTGCAGGTCGACCCGGAGGGGGAGGCCGTGATCCTCGGGCACTCGTTCGGCTCGATCATCTCCTCGGCTGCCGTTGCGGCGGGGCTCCCGACACCGCGCCTGATCCTCATCAACCCGATCGGCGCACCGGCGCTCGAGGGGCCCCGCGGCATCCTCACCCGCCTCGCGGTCTTCTATTACTGGGCGGGGGCTCGCCTGCCCGAACGCCTGGGCGATTGGCTCCTGCGCAGCCCGCTCATCGTGCGGGTGATGAGCAGCGCGATGGCGAAGACGCGTGACCGGGAACTGCGCGCCTTCATCCACGATCAGCACGACCGCTACTTCTCCGATTTCGCCGACCGCGACACGCTCCGGCACGCGTTCCGGGCGTCGGTCTCACACGACGTCAGCGAGTTCGCGCACCGCATCACGCAGCCCACCCTCCTGGTCGCGGCGGAGCGCGATGACATCACCCCGATCGAGAAGGAACGCGAGCTCGCCCAGCGCTTCGGCGACGCCACGCTCGTCGAGATCCCGCAGGTCGGCCATCTCGTGCACTACGAGACGCCGGGGGCCGCGGCCCGCGCGATCGCGGAGTTCCTCGGGCTCCCGGCCGACGCCGTCGCCGACTGAGCCGGGCGCCCTCCCGCTCAGCGCTCCTGTTCCAGCTGCGCCATCAGGGGGCCGAGGCGATACGGAATCAGCTCGCCCATGACCAGCGCGGTGTCGGTGCGTTCCACCCCGTCGACGGCGAGGATCCTCGCATCCACATCGAACAGGTGCTGCGCGTCGCGGCAGGCGACCAGCAGCTGCAGGTCGACCAGGCCGCTGAGCCCATGTGCCTGGATCAGCTCCGGAATCAGCGCGAGCTCTTGCACGATGCGCGGGATGTCGTTCTGCCGCACGTGTACCGAGATGATCGCCTCGAGCGGGTAGCCGAGGCTGCGCGGCGAGATCGAACGCTCAAACGAGCCGAAGACGCCCGCGCGCTCGAGCTTGCCCATGCGCGCCTGCACGGTGTTGCGCGAGAGGCGCAGGCGCTCGGCCAATGCGACCACCGTGGCGCGCGGATCGTGCGAGAGCGCGGCCAGTAGCTCGAGGTCGACGTGATCGAGTGTTCCCATAGTGGGCGAGACTACCAAGCCTCGCGGCGAGAGACTGTGCAAGATGCTCAATATTACGGGGGATGCTTGAGCGAGCTGACGCGCAGACGTACCCTCGGTGCACTCGGTGGCGACGCCGAGTGGCATGACGCTCACGAATTCCACGAATCGGGAGGCCTCGCACATGTTGTCAGCACAGCACACGACGGTCGATCCCGCACTCGAAGGAGTGCTCAGCATGCTCGCGCCGGACGGTACGCGGCGCCCATGCCCGGATCTGGACCGCTGGGTGGCCGACGTCACCCCCGAGCAGTTGCGGCTGATGCACCGCGACATGATTGCGACGCGGCGCATCGACCGGGAGGGCGTCGCACTGCAGCGGCAGGGCGAGCTTGGACTGTGGGCGCCGGCGGAGGGCCAGGAGGGCGTGCAGATCGGCACCGCGCACGCGCTGCGGCGGGACGATTTCGCGTTCATCTCCTACCGCGAGCACGGTGTTGCGTATGCGCGCGGTGCGCAGCCGGGCGATTTCGTGAGCATCTGGCGCGCCGAGGAGCACTCCTCGTACGATCCCTACGCCATCGGCGTCTCCAATCCGCAGATCATCATCGGCGCGCAGACGCTGCACGCCGTCGGCTACGCCATGGGGATCCAGCGCGACGCCCTCCACGCCGCGCCCGGGACGCGAGCGGACCAGGCCGCGGTGAGCTACTTCGGCGACGGCGCGTCGAGCCAGGGCGATGTGCACGAGGCGATGGTGTTTGCGGCCTCGTTCGGCGCACCCGTGGTGTTCGTCTGCTCCAACAATCAGTGGGCGATCTCGGAGCCGGTCGCGCTGCAGTCGCGCACGCCGATCGTGCGCCGTGCCGCCGGGTACGGCATGGCCGCGAGGCGGATCGACGGCAACGACCCGTTCGTGTGCCTCGCGGCGATGCGGGAGGCGTTGCAACGCGCGCGCACCGGCGGCGGCCCGAGCCTGATCGAGGCGGTGACCTATCGCATCGGTCCGCACACGACCTCGGACGACCCCACGCGGTACCGCTCGGAGGCGGAGGTGGATGCCTGGCGCCGCCGTGACCCGATCGCCAGGCTGGAAGCGTACCTGCGGTCGATGGGCGAGCTCAGCGACGCCCAGGCGCAGGATGCGGCGGCGCTCGGCGAGCGGGTCGCCACCGAGATGCGCGCCGCCTGCCTGTCGATGGTGACGAAGGCGCCGCTCGCGATCTTCGATCACGTGTACGCACAGCCGCACAGCGGCATTGCGCGTGAGCGCGAGCAGTACCGCGCGTACCTGCGCGGCTTCGACGATGCGGAGTGATGATGGTGCAGATGACGATGGCGAAGGCACTCGGTGCGGGCCTGCGGGCAGCCCTGCGAGATGACCCGCGGGTGCTGCTGCTCGGCGAAGACATCGGCACGCTCGGTGGGGTGTTTCGCATCACCGACGGGCTGCTGAGCGAGTTCGGGGCCGCGCGGGTGATCGACACGCCGCTGGCCGAGTCGGGGATCGTCGGCGTGGCGATCGGCCTCGCGTTTCGTGGGTATCGGCCGGTGATCGAGATCCAGTTCGACGGGTTCATCTACCCGGCGTTCGACCAGATCGTGAGCCAGGTCGCCAAACTGCACTACCGCACACGCGGGGCCGTGCGGATGCCGTTGACGATCCGGGTGCCATGGGGCGGTGGGATCGGGGCGGCCGAGCACCACTCCGAGTCGCCCGAGGCGTACTTCGTGCATACGGCCGGACTGCGCGTGGTGGCGGTCTCCAACCCGGAAGACGCGTTCGTGATGCTGCGACAGGCCATCGCGAGTGACGACCCGGTCGTGTTTTTCGAGCCCAAGCGCCTCTACCAGGTCAAGGGCGACGTCGAGCTGGATCGCCCCCTCGCCGATGCGCGCCCGATGGGGCTTGCCCGGGTGGTACGCCCCGGCACGGATGTCACCGTCGCGAGCTACGGCGCGATGGTGCGCACGGCCCTCGACGCGGCCACGGCCGCCGAGGACGAGGGGGTGTCGCTGGAGGTGCTGGATCTGCGCTCGCTCTCGCCGCTCGACGACGCGGCGCTGGATGCTTCGGTCCGCCGCACGGGCCGCCTCGTGGTTGTGCACGAGGCACCGCGGGAGGCAGGGCTCGCGGCCGAGGTGATCACCGGTGTCGTCGAGCGATCCTTCGACGCGCTGCGCGCCGCCCCCGTGCGGATCACGGGGCATGATCTGCCGTACCCGCCGGCGAAGACGGAGCAGCATTTCCTGCCCGACCTCGACCGGATCCTCGACGGCGTCGATCGCGCGCTGGGCCGGCCAAACAGCCTGACGGGGCTGCAGCCATGAACGAGGAGTTTCGGCTGCCCGACCTCGGCGAGGGGCTCACCGAGGCGGAGCTCGTGCAGTGGCACGTCGCGGTCGGCGATGCCGTGGCCTTGAACCAGACCCTCGCCGAGGTCGAGACCGCGAAGGCCGTCGTCGAGCTGCCGTCACCGTTCGCCGGCGTGGTGCGCGCCTTGCACGTCGAGCCGGGTGCCCACATCGACGTTGGCGCGAGCCTCGTGTCAATCGACACCGCGGCCGGCCATACCGCCGCGGGCACGGAGCCGGACGCCCCCGACACGCGCGAGGCCAACCTCGTCGGCTACGGAGCGGCGCCGAGCGTGCCCGGGCACCCCACGCGGCGGCGCCGCCGGGTGCCGCCTGTGACGAGCACCGCGGCGCCCGAGGAGCCCCCCGGGCACGGGATGCCGCGCGCAGCGGGCGCAGAGGAACGGGTCGGGGAGGAGCCGGGGCC
>JAGQTK010000167.1 GCA_020439065.1 Microthrixaceae bacterium | reverse complement strand
TGTCGGCGACCTTCGGCAGGGTCTGCAGGTACTGGTACGCGAGCAGCTTGTCGTCGACGCCACCGACGTGGATCGCGTTGAAGACCGTCTCGATGGCCTCGGCCTCACCCTGCGCGCGCAGCACGGCCGCCTGCTTGTCACCCTCCGCGCGGAGGATCTCGGCCTGCCGAGCGCCCTCCGCAGTCAAGATGGCCGATTGCTTGGTGCCCTCGGCGGTCAGGATCACCGCGCGGCGGTCACGCTCCGCGCGCATCTGCTTCTCCATCGAGTCCTGGATCGACAGCGGCGGGTCGATGGCCTTCAGCTCGACGCGGCTGACGCGGATGCCCCACTTGCCGGTGGCCTCATCCAGCACGATGCGCAGCTGGCCGTTGATCTCGTCACGGCTCGTGAGCGCCTCCTCGAGGTTCAGCCCGCCGACGACGTTACGCAGGGTGGTGGTGGTGAGCTGCTCGACGGCGCCCAGATAGTTGCGGATCTCGTAGGTGGCGGCGCGCGCGTCGGTCACCTGGAAGTAGACCACCGTGTCGATCGACACGACCAGGTTGTCTTCGGTGATCACCGGCTGCGGCGGGAAAGAGACGACCTGCTCGCGCATGTCGATGAGCGGCCGCACCCGATCGATGAAGGGCACGAGCAGGTTGAGCCCCGGCTCGAGCGTCTTGTGATAGCGACCGAGCCGCTCGACCACACCCGCCGTTGCCTGCGGGATGATGCGAATGGATCGCACGATGACGACGATGACGAAGATGAAGACCGCAAGCGCGAGCAACCATCCGATCGCGGTCGGGATGAAGCTGTCGTTCATGGCGTTTCCGCCTCCTTGGTCTTGTGCCCGGCAGGGGCGACGAATGCCGTGGCCCCGTCGATAGCAGACACCGCGATCACCGTACCCGGGTCGATGTCGGCGCCATCCTGGGTGCGCGCCGTCCAGATGTCGCCGTTACTGAGCTTGACTTGCCCATTCACGCCGGTCACCGTCAGCGTGACCAGGCCGCGCATCCCGATGAGCGCGGCGACGTTCGATTTGGCGGGATCGGCGCCGCGGCGCAGGCGTCGCAGCAGCGGGGGCCGTAAGAACAGAATCAGCACGGCCGCGGTGAGCGCGCCGATCACGACCTGCAGCCACAGCTCGGCACCGAGCAGATCGGCGACGAGCCCCGCGATACCGCCCAGCGCCAGCATCAGGAACGTGAACTCGAGCGTGAGCGCTTCGATCGTGAGAAAGAGCAGGATGAGCACCACCCAGCCGATCCACGCGAACTCCTCGATGGCCTGCACAACCTCCACGGCGCACCTCCCTGTTCGGCAAATCTAGCACCAGGGGTGCGCGCGGGCTCGGTGCCGAGCCCGCGATTGCTAGGCTCGAAAGGCCGCGTGAGCGGCAGCCGCGGGCCACCGCGAGTCACCCCGAAGCAGGAGCGCAATCGTGTCAAACCCACTCACCCCCGGCTCACTCCAAGGCAAGCGCGTGCTCGTCACGGGCTCATCGCGCGGCATCGGCGCCGATACCGTGCGCTACTTCGCCGAGGCGGGTGCCGACATCGTCGTCAACTACCGCAACAAGGGCGCCCGCGCCGAGAAGCTCGGCGCCACGCTGCGCGAGCTCGGCGGTCGCGTCCTCGTCATCGGAGCCGACCTCACCGACCCCGCATCCGTGCAGGCCATGTTCGAGACGATCAGCGCCGAGTACGGCGGGCTCGACATTCTCGTGCTGAACGCGTCGGGTGGCATGGAGGCCGGCATGGCCGAGGACTACGCCCTGACGCTCAACCGCGACGCGCAGCTCAACGTGCTCGAGGCGGCGACGCCGCTGATGGGTGAGGACTCGCGGGTCGTGTTCGTCACCAGCCACCAGGCGCACTTCATTCGCACCGTGCCGACGATGCCCGAGTACGAGCAGGTGGCGCTGAGCAAGCGCGCCGGGGAAGACGCGCTGCGCGAGCGCATTCCCGGCCTCGCGCAGCGCGGGATCGGCTTCACGATCGTCTCGGGCGACATGATCGAGGGCACGATCACCGCCACGCTGCTGGAGCGCGCGAATCCCGGTGCGATCTCCTCCCGCAAGGAGGCGGCCGGCAAGCTCTACAACGTCTCGGAGTTCGCCGCCGAGGTCGCCGCCGCCGCGGTCGATCCGGTGCCCGAAGACAACACCCGCCTCGTCGGTGACATCACCGACTTCTCCAGTTAGGTTGCCGCCATGCGCACCGCCGACATCGACACGCTCGTCTCCGTCTCCCGTCCGGCGGTTGCGCCGGACGGCTCCTTCGCGATCGCCGCGCTCTCGCGCCCCGATGTGCGCGCCAACGCGGATGTGGGCCAGCTGTGGCGCTTCGAGCTGGATGCGCAGCACCAGCCGCGCCGCCTCACCCGCGGCGTCGCCGACCGCGCCCCGCAGCTCTCGCCCGACGCCGCCCTCGTCGCGTTCCTGCGGGCCGACGCCAAGGGCGTCCCCCAGCTGCACGTCGTGGCGGCGGGCGGCGGTGAGCCGGTGCAGGTGACCGCGCAGCCCCTCGGCGTCAGCGAATACTGCTGGTCGCCCGATGGCACCCGCTTCGCCTTCGTCGCCCGCGTGCCCGAGCCGGGGCGCTATGGCTCGGTCGAGGGTTTGGATGCCGCGGCCGAGGCCCCGCGCCGCATCACCGGCATCCGCTGGCACGCCAACGGCCTGGGCTACATGACCGACCGCCCCGCCCACATCTTCACCGTGCCGGTGCCCGATGTGTACGGCGAGCCGCTGTATGCCGCGGCGCCGGCGGTGCGCGGGGAGGGCGAGCCCGAACCCGAGACGCAGCTCGTGCCCGAGGCATCCACGCGGCTGACCGAGGGGAGCGCCAGCTATGGGGGCGTTGTCTTCTCGGCCGACGGCAGCGAGGTGCTGGCCGGGATCGACGAGATTGAGACGCGGGAGCGCGATCTGCGCACCCGCCTCGTCGCGATCGCGGTGGACGGGGGCGCGCAGCGCGAGGTGCTCGGCGTCGACGCGAACCTCAGCGTGAACGAGATCGCCGTGCTCCCCGACGGCGCCGTGGCGCTGCTCGCCTCGGACGCGGGCGCCGGCGGCATCGACTTCATCGCCCCGGGTGTGGCACTGTTCCTGCTGCGCGACGGTGTGCCCGAGCGGCTCACCGACCCGGAGGAGCTCGATCTCGGCGAGGTCGGCAGCCACATCGGCGCGATCGGCGATGACGTGCTCGTGCAGGATCGCACCCGCGGGCGCGTGCGCCTGCTGCGCGTGACGCGCGCCGGTGAGGTGCGCGAGGTGCTCGGCGGCGATGTCGAGGTGCAGGGACACGGCGCGGCGGGCGAGCGTGTCGTCGCCGCGATCGCGACGCCCGACAGCTTCGGCGAACTCGTACTGATCGAGGGCGACGGGGCGGTGCGCCCGCTCAGCGACTTCGGCACCGCGCTGCGTGCCACCTCGCTCGTCACGCCGCACGAGGTCACGATCACCGCGCGCGACGGCTCCGAGGTGCACGGCTGGATCGCGAAGCCTGCGGGGGAGGGGCCGCACCCGGTGCTCCTGAACATCCACGGCGGGCCGTTCGCGCAGTACAGCGTGCACGTGTTCGATGAGACGCAGGTGCTCGTGGATGCCGGGTACGCCGTGGTCTACTGCAACCCGCGCGGCTCCGCCGGTTACGGACGCGCGCATGGGCGCAGCATCCGCGGCGCCATGGGCACGGTCGACTACACCGACATCATCGACTTTCTCGACGGGGTGGTCGCCGCCGACGCGTCGCTCGACGGCTCGCGCGTGGGCGTGATGGGCGGTTCGTACGGCGGGTTCATGACCGCGTGGGTGATCGCACACGATCACCGCTTCGCGGGCGCGATCGTCGAACGTGGATTCCTCGACCCCGTGTCGTTCCAGGGTACGAGCGATATCGGCTCGTTCTTCGGCGACGAGTACGTCGGCACCTCGCCCGAGGCGATGGAGGCGCAGAGCCCGATGGCGCGTGCCGGGAACGTCACCACCCCGACGCTCGTGATGCACTCCGAGCTCGACTTCCGATGCCCTCTCGAGCAGGCCACCCGCTACTACGCCGCACTCAAGCGCGCGGGGGTGGACGCCGAGATGCTGATCTTCCCGGGCGAGAATCACGAGCTCAGCCGCG
>JAGQTK010000166.1 GCA_020439065.1 Microthrixaceae bacterium | reverse complement strand
AAGCGCGGCGAGGGCCTTCCCTTCCTTGGGAAGCTCCTTGCCGTCGATCCGGATCGAGCCGCTCGTGATGGTCTCGAGGCGGTTGATCGTGCGGCAGAGCGTCGACTTGCCGGAGCCCGACGGCCCGATCACGACGACGACCTCACCGGTGTCGACGGTCAGGTTGATGTCTTTGAGCGCCTGGAACTCGCCATAGTGCTTCTGCACGTCCTGCACGACCACCAGGGGTGTCTGCGAAGCGCGGTCTGTCATGCCCCCAACCTAGGACGCGGGCCGAGAGCTGAACAGCTTTTTTCGTGACATTTATCGAAAGGTGACGAAGCGACACACGGGGTCTTGTGGCGGGCAGAACCGATCGCTATACTAGCGCGGCCGCGCCGCAGGCGATGTCGCTACGAAGTGGCAGCACGCTGCGCGAATGCGCTCTCGTACAGGCACACACTGGCTGCGGTGGCGAGGTTGAGCGACTCGGCGCTGCCGTAGATGGGCAGCCGCAGTGCCAGATCCGCGAGCGCCAGGTTCTCGTCGCTGAGCCCGTGCGCCTCGTTCCCGAACAGCCACGCGGTGGGCTCGGCGAGCGCACCCGCCGCGCGCGCCTGAAGCAGGTCTTCACCCTTCACATCGGCGGCGATGATGCGCAGCCCCGCCGCGTGCGCGCGCTCGCGCACCGCGCCCAGTTCGCCGCCGACCGAGATCGGGATGTGAAACAGCGACCCGGTGGTGGCGCGCACGACCTTGGGGTTGTACAGATCGACCGTGCGACCGGTGAGGACGACGGCGTCGGCCCCGGCGGCATCCGCCGCACGAATGATGGTGCCGAGGTTGCCGGGGTCACGGACCTCTTCACAGATCGCGATCAGGCGCGGTGCATCGGCGAAGATCTGCTTGATGGAGGCGGGGAACTGGTGCGCGACGGCGATGAGCCCCTGCGGCGTGACGGTGTCGGCCATCGCGTCGAGCACGGCCTCGGTCACACACTCGGTGGGCACCCCCGCCGCCTCGGCTGCCTGCGCGATGTGCGCGTGTCGCTCGAACGCGGTGGGCGTGCCGAACAGCTGGGTGACCCCCTCAGGCCGCCAGTGCAGCGCCTCCGCGACAGCCTGCGGTCCCTCCAGGAGGAAGAGCCCGCTCTCGGCGCGGGCGGCACGTTTGGTGAGCTTCGCAACCGCGCGAACACGGGGCGAACGGGGGTTCTCGAGCACGGTCTCAGCCTAGCCGAGCGCGCACTCCCCTCCCGCAAACGCGAATGGGGCGCACCCCGAAGGATGCGCCCCATGTGCGACGTGCGAGAGGACTATGCCGAAACGCGCGGCGCTGAGGTGTCGGCGGGCAGCGCTGCCTTGGCGGTTGCCACGAGCGACGCGAACGTCTTCGGGTCGACCACTGCCAGCTCGGCGAGCATGCGGCGGTCCACCTGGACGCCTGCGAGGCCAAGGCCCTGGATGAAGCGGTTGTACGTCATGCCATTGGCACGCGCGGCCGCGTTGATGCGCTGGATCCACAGGCGACGGAAATCACCCTTGCGCTTGCGACGGTCGCGGTAGGCGTACACGAGCGAGTGCGTGACCTGCTCCTTCGCCTTGCGGTACAGGCGCGAACGCTGGCCACGGTACCCGGAGGCACGCTCCAGGATGACGCGACGCTTCTTGTGGGCGTTGACAGCCCGCTTGACTCTAGCCATTTCTCAAAATTCCTAACGTATGGGTGTGAGCGCGTGGCTCAGCGAGCGAGAAGCTTGTTCGCGACCTTGGCGTCTGCCTTCGACAGCACCTGGTCCTGGTTGAGGCGACGACGGCGCTGGCCGGTCTTGCCCTCGAGGTTGTGGCGCATGCCGGCCTGCTGCTTCTTGAGCTTGCCGGTGCCGGTGATCTTGAAGCGCTTCTTGGCACCCGAGTGGGTCTTCTGCTTCGGCATCGTGTTCCTTCGTTCTTCTCTCTCGTCCTCGTCGCTCGCACGGCGGGGATGGGTGGCTACTCGGCGGAGGGGTTCTCTGCCGGTGCGTCTGGGGCGGCATCCGAAGCGTTGTCGGTGCCGGTCTCGGGGTGTGCTGCTGCGTGCTTGCTCGCACGCACCGCGTCACGCTGCGCGTTCTGCTCGGCCTTGACCTCGGACTTGTTCTTGTGCGGCGCGATCACCATCACCATGTTGCGGCCGTCGATCGTCGGGTTCGACTCGACGGTGCCGAACTCAGCGATCTCATCGGCGAAGCGGCGCAGCAGACGAACGCCCTGATCGGGCCGCGACTGCTCGCGTCCACGGAACAGGATCATGGCCTTGACCTTGTCGCCCGACTGCAGGAAGCCCTCGGCGCGCTTGCGCTTGGTCTCGTAGTCGTGGGCGTCGATCTTCAGGCGGAACCGAACCTCTTTGAGAACCGTGTTGGCCTGGTTGCGGCGCGCTTCCTTGGCCTTCTGAGCAGCCTCGTACTTGAACTTGCCGTAGTCCATGATCTTGACCACGGGCGGCTTCGAGTTGGGCGCGACCTCGACGAGGTCGAGTTCGGCCTCCTGGGCGAGGCGCAGTGCGGCCTCAATGCGGACAACGCCGATCTGCTCGCCTGCCGGGCCGACAAGTCGGACCTCGGGCACGCGAATGCGCTCATTCGTGCGGGGATCGCTGATGCGGGACTCCTCTTCGTGCGATGGTGGCCACCGAGACACGAAGGTCGTGTGTCGGGCGAACGATCGCTCACGACACCGCCGGCACGCGACGCGAATCGTCGTGCTGGTTCTGCACCCATTCGACGAGCGCACGCCATGTGGCGCGATCTCGCGGGGTACAAAGACCCGGTAACCTTGTATGGCGGTCAACGCGGGTGGGACGTGAATCCTCTTTCGCACCGAGGCAACGCCCCGGAGCCCGCACCACTCTAGCAGAGGAAGAGCATTGACGACTACTCCGGGCCAAGCACCCGATAACGAAGCATCCACCCCCGGCCGCGCGCAGACCGTGGATGCCGCAGCCCTGGCCGAGCGCGAAGCGCAGTGGGCCGCCGAGGAAGCGGCGGCGCAATCGGCCTCCCGTGACATCGCGGATGTGCCGGCCGTCGAGGTGATCACCACGACCGCCGTGCACCTGATGAGCGCGGCCGCCGTGAAGTGCGGTCTCGCCGATGACCCCGAGCGGGAGATGGATCTCGACGAGGCGCGCAAGCTCATCAACGCCCTCGCCGGCCTGATCACCGCGGGCGCACCCGAGATCAGCGACATGCACGCCCGCTCGCTGCGCGACGGCCTGCGCTCGCTGCAGCTCGCATTCCGCGAGGCATCGCGCTTCCCCGATCCGATCGGCAAGGGACCGGGCGAGAAGTGGACCGGCCCGGTCAACTAGCCGGACGCGCCGTGCTCGGCGAGCACAGCGCTCGGGCGCAGCGCGCGGCGCTCACGCTCACGCTCAGACCGAGCGCACCAGCTTGATCGTGAGCGAGTCGACGAGCACGGCGATGCGGTCGTCGGCAGCCCAGCGGCCGGCAAGGCGCGCGAGCACCGCGTCGAGCTCGGTCGCGCTGAGCCCGGCGAGCAGCTCCAGGCTGACAACCAGCTCCGGGCCGCGCAGGCGCGCCTGAGGATCGCCGGCAGCCAGCTGCACGTCGATGACCGCCAGCTCCGTGGCGATGCTCTCGAGAAACGCCTGCCGCACGTCCGGCGACTGCCAGCTCGGCGCCCAGGGCTCCCCCTGCGCGATGGCCCACACCGCCGGGCGGCGGACCACGAACTCGGTGTCCGAGCCGGGATCGATCACCAGCAGGTCGGTGTTGTCGGCGGCGGCCGCGAGGGCCGCACGGATCCCGTCTGACGGGACCGGCCGGGCCGCGGCATCCCACCGCGCCATCGCCGCAACGTCGCTGAACAGCGGCAGCACGCGGCGACCATCGGGGGCCGCGACGGTCACGATGGAGAGCTCCTGCGTCTTGTCGACGAGAAGCCCGTTGTGCCCGACGCCCTCGTCACCGCGTTCGGCGAGCAGCGGGATCAGCAATCGGGCGGTACGCAGAGCGTCGACGACCGCGATCTGGGATCCGGCGCCGCCGATGAACTCCGCCAGCGCCAGGGCGAGCTCCGGCGATGCGCTGCCGTCGTCGCCGGCGTGCGGGTTCTCCTGAAAGGCGCGACCCTTCCAGGGAACCCC
>JAGQTK010000165.1 GCA_020439065.1 Microthrixaceae bacterium | reverse complement strand
CCCGCCACCGCCGGCCGAGCCCCCGCCCGACGAACCGCCGGAGGTTGAGGATGACGACGTCGTGCTCACCGAGAGCGCCGAGACGCTCGATGCGAAGGCCGCCGCGTTGAACGCGCCCGAGCCGAAGTACCATCCCGGCTGCTGATCGCCGTAATAGAACGCGAGCTGCGTCGACCACTGTTTCTCTTGGCCGAACACCACGGCGAACGGCAGCAGCCGCTCATACAGGCGCACGACCTCCCGCGCATCGCCGCCCACGGCCGGATCCAGCGGCGCACGCTCAGCGCCGCGCGGCGATTGCAGCATGCGGATGCGATCGGCCTCCGCCCACTCGATGAACACCTTGAGCCCCTTGAGGTGATCCCGCACCTCGGCGCCGTGCGCGGTGAGCGGGCGACGCGCCAGCAGCACGATGCTGGCGACGAACGCGAGCATCCCCAGCACCATCACGAGCACGGGCACCAGCGGGTCGGTGCCACCATCGAGCGCCAGCACGGCCGAGGTGACCGAGGTCGCGCCCGCCACGACCGCGAGGAGGATCGGCCACGTGCGCGTGCCGGGCGGCACGCGGCGACGAAGCCCGCGCTCGCGCAGCACCGACTCCGCGGCGCGCAGGATCGCTGCCGCCGTGTTCGCCGCACGCGAGTTGCTCCCCCCGAGCTCGAACACCGTGCGTTCGGGCACCCCGGCGCCCCGCTCGAGGCCGAACAGCCCGTCGAGCAGGGCGAGGCCGTCCGCGTCGGCACGCGAGGGGTCGACCAGGTGCAGCTCGAACGTCGAGCCGAGCCACCTGCGCGGCGGCCCCTCGACAATGCGGATCGAGCCCACGATCGCCTGCTCGAGCACCTCGGCCGGGATCCCACGAGTCGGCGTTCCGAGCAGCACCGCGGCCTCGAGCGCATCCACCTCGCGCGGCGGCTCGTACTCGGCGATGATCGTCGGCCGACCGGGCGCATCGCGCAGGCGAGCGCGGCGCATCCACACCGTCAGCGCGACGCTGCCGAGCGCGAGCACGACGCCGAGCCCCAGCATCCACCCCCACGGCGAAGCCAGCACCGACGCGTCGAACGGCGTGAACGTGCCGGCGGCGAAGCCCACCGCGATCGTCATCGTCTGGTGCGGCCCGAGCCCGGTTGCCTGCGCATCGATGATGGATGCCTCGCCCGCCCCCGTGCTCGCTGCCTCGATCGCGCATCGCCCGGTCGCGCCCTGCGCACCCTGGTAACAGGCGAGCGCGCCGGTCAGCGCCGGGGCGAGCTCGGCCGGCACGAGCAGCCGCGCCGTCACGGACCCGAACGGCTGCGGCCAGTCGAGCCCGTTGACGTTCCAGTAGAACTCGTCGACGCCCGTGTCGTCGAAGAATCGCGTGACGTTTTGGAGCTCGTAGGTGAACACATAGTGCTGCACCCCATGCACGAAGCCGGCGCCGCGCGAGGTGATCACGAGCACATCGTCGACCGATTCGACCTCCGCGGGCCGCGGGGCACCCGCGCCGTCGGTCACCGAGACGAACGAGGGATGCGTCGGCACCCCCAGGTAGCTCGCCGGGATCGTGCGGCGCATGCCCTGGTTCTGGTCGACATCGGGAAAGCGCGCGGTGAACGCCTCGGTCACACGCAAGATCGACGTGCCGTCCTCGGCGCGGCCGAGCTCGTAGTCGACGTGCAGAGTGTCGAAGGTGAAATCCTGCAGGCCGGCGGCGCGCTGCGCTGCAGGCTCGGGCGAAACGGGCTCGGCAGCGCCGGGCTCGGGCGCACCGGGCGCACCGGGCGCCGCGGCGGCGGGTTCCGGCGCGCCGTAGACGAGGCCGCCGCCCCACATCGCGCCACCCAGGAGCCCCAGCGTCACCAGCACCGAACCCCACAGCTTGCGCCGCCCACGTCGCATCCACGTCATCCCGCCAGGTTACGCGGCACCGCGAAACGGCGCCGCGCGCGGGCCCGTTCGCCATGAACCCCCACTCGCCGCATCCCGCGAGCGTGCATCCCCTACCCTGAGAGGCATGACCGATCGCGCCCTCGCCGTTGCCGCCTGGGAGAGCCTCTTTCGTGCGCAACACGAAATCTTTGCCGAGATCAGCGTGGATTTCGTCGCCACCGAGCTGAGCCAGAGCGAGTACGACGTGCTCCTCACCGTCACCCGCGCACCCAACATGACCGCCCGCCTGCGCGATGTGACGGCCCTCATGCTGGTGAGCCAGCCGAGCGTCTCGCGCCTGGTCGACCGCATGGTCGCCCGCGGCCTCGTCACGAAGCAGGTCGACCCGCAGGACGGACGTGGCGCCCTGGTCGCGGCCACGGCAGCGGGCGCCAGCGCGTTCCGCCAGCTCGCGAGCACGCACGCAAGCACCGTCGCGGCGCGCATGGCCGTGCTCAGCGACGACGAGCTCGCGCAGCTGCTCGCGCTCACCGCGCGCCTGCGAGAGCGGGATGCCGCGGCACGGCCCGCGCCGACGCAGCGCTGACAGCCACGCGCTCGCGCTACTGCGTCCGCCGCCGCAGCGTCACCGCGCCCAGCACGATCGCGCCGAGCATGAACGCGAGCACGATGAGCAGCGGGCCGAAGACATCCCATCCCTGATCGCCAGCGGTCACGGCGTTGACCGAGTCGATCGCGTAGCTCAGCGGCAGCCAGTCCGAGATCGCCTGCAGCACATCGGGCATCGTGTCACGCGGCATGAACACACCGCCGAGGATCATCTGCGGAAACACCAGCACTGGCATGAACTGCACCGCCTGGAACTCGGTGCGCGCGAACGCACTGGCCAGCAGCCCGAGCGCGGTGCCCAGCAGCGCATCGACCACGGCCACCAGGCCCAGCTGCCACAGCGGGCCCTCGACCTCCAGCCCGCAGACCCACACCGCGAAGCCGACGGTGATGAGTGCCTGCAGCACGGCGGCGGCACCGAACGCCAGGGCGTAGCCGGCGATGAAGTCGCCCTTGCCAAGCGGCGTGGTCATCAACCGCTCGAGGGTGCCGGAGCGGCGTTCGCGCAGCGTCGTGATGCTCGTGATCAGAAACATCACGATGAAGGGGAACAGGGCGAGGATGGGCGGGCCGAAGTTTTGGAACACCTGCGGCTGATCGACGAACAGCCACGAGAACAGGCCCACCAGCAGGCTCGGCGCGATCAGCATGAGCGCCACCGAGCGGCCATCGTGGCTCAGCTGGCGCAGCACGCGACCCGCGGTGGCGAAGGTGCGCCCGGGGTTCATGACCGATCCCTCCGTCGCCGGGCGTGCGCCTCCCGTTGCGCCCGCTCGTCGCGTTCGACGAGCGCCAGGAATGCGGCATCCGGATCCGGCTCTCCCGTCTCGGCGAGCAGGCCGGCGGGCGTGGTGTCGGCCACGATGTGCCCGGCGCGCATCAGCAGCACGCGGTCGCACCGGGCGGCCTCGTCCATGACGTGACTGCTCACGATGAGGGTGGCGCCGTCGTCGGCGAGCTCGCGAAACACCCGCCAGAGCTCCGAGCGCAGCAGCGGATCGAGCCCGACCGTCGGTTCGTCGAGCACGAGCAGTTCGGGACTGCCCAGCATCGCGACCGCGAGCGAGACCCGATTCTCCTGGCCACCGCTGAGCGCATCCGCCCGCTGTTTCGCCTGCGCCGTGAGGCCGACCTGGGCGAGCACCCGATCGACGTCAGCGTGCGGCGCCCCGATCAGTCGCGCGAAGTACCGCAGGTTCTGCTCGATCGTGATGTCGCCGTACACCGAGGCTTCCTGCGTGTCGTACGCGACGCGGTGCCGCAGCGACGCGGATCCGGCGGGATGCCCCAGCACCTGCACCGTGCCGCCGGCGACCTTCTGCACCCCGACGATCGAGCGCATCAGCGTGGTCTTGCCGCATCCCGAGGGGCCGAGCAGTCCGGTGATCTGCCCACGCGGGATCTCGACGTCGAGACCGTCAAACACGGTCACCCGGCCGCGGCGCACCCGCAGTCCCCGCACCGAGACGAGAGGCTCGGATACCGCGGCATCCGCTGGCGTGACTCTCGACGCCGCAACCCTCGAGGCCGCGTCGTCGAGCGAATCCCCGACGTGGTTCGTCATGGCGCCAGCATAGAACCGTGCTCGGCGCGGCGGCAGGGGTGCGGCCGCACGTGCGATCCCGTTGGGGGGGCTATAGGCCAAAAGGAGTGGAT
>JAGQTK010000164.1 GCA_020439065.1 Microthrixaceae bacterium | reverse complement strand
AAGGTCGTGGGCGAGGCCGAGCCGACCGCGACGAACGTCGAGCTCGCGTCGCTCATGGTCGGCCGCGCCGTCGAGCTGACCGTGCACAAGGGCCCGCCACAGCTTCGCCCCGGGGGCCTGGTGGTCGAGCATCTGCGTGTGCGCAGCGGCGATGGCCAGCTCGTGGTGAACGACGTGAGCTTCACCGTGCAACCGGGCGAAGTGCTCGCCATCGCGGGGGTGCAGGGCAACGGGCAGACGGAGCTGACCGAGGCGATCATCGGCCTCCAGCACGGCGCGACCGGCTCGATCACGCTCGACGGCGTCGAGCTGCTGGGCGGCAGTGTCAAGCAGCTCATCGACGCCGGCGTGGGCTTCGTGCCGGAGGACCGCAAGACCGACGGACTGGTCGGCGAGTTCACGGTCGCTGAGAACCTGATCCTCAACCGCACCGACGGTGCGCCCTTCTTCCGGGCGGCGACGCTGCAGCGCGGGGTGCTGCGAGAATTCGCCGAGGAGAAGATCGAGGAGTTCGACATCCGCACCCAAGGCCCAGACACTCCGGCGGGCAAACTGTCCGGCGGGAATCAGCAGAAGGTTGTGCTCGCCCGTGAACTGAGCCGGCCGCTGAAGCTGCTCGTCGCATCGCAGCCGACTCGCGGCATCGACGTCGGTTCGATCGAGTTCGTGCACAAACGCATCGTCGCCACCCGCGACGCGGGCGTGCCGGTGATCGTGGTCTCCACCGAGCTCGACGAGGTCAGCGCGCTCGCCGACCGCATCGCGGTCATGTACCGCGGCACCATCGTGGGTATCGTCCCGGGCGACGCCCCACGCGAGACACTGGGCCTGATGATGGCCGGAGAGGCGAGCCACGAGGTGATCGCATGACCATCAACCCCCCGGAGCTTCCCCCCGTCTCGGGTCCGCTCACCGGAGCGGAGGCGCAGCCACTCGTGGCGCCGGCACCCCGCGAGAACCGGCTGATCGCCGATATGCTGCGCGGCAGCGTGATGACGACGGTGCTCGCCATCGTGCTCTCGATCGTGATCGGCGGCATCCTGATCGCCGTCACCGACGAAGACGTGCAGCGCACCGCCGGGTACTTCTTCGCGCAGCCGCTCGACATGCTTCGCGCGGTGTGGGACTCGGTCAGCGGCGCCTACGCCGCCCTGTTCCGCGGCGCGATCTTCAACTACGACGCCCCGAGCTTCGTCCGCGCGATCAAGCCGCTCACCGACACCCTGAACTTCGCGACGCCGCTGATCGCGGCCGGTCTCGGCGTCGGCCTCGCGTTCCGCGTCGGCCTGTTCAACATCGGTGGTCGCGGCCAGATGCTGATGGGCGCGGCGGCCGCAGGCTTCGTCGCGTTCTCCGTCGACGCGCCGATGTTCATCCACCTGCCGCTCACGGTCCTCGCCGGCATCCTCGGCGGCCTCGTCTGGGGCGGCATCGTCGGCCTGCTCAAGGCGCGCACGGGGGCGCACGAGGTGATCCTCACGATCATGCTGAACTTCATCGCGCTCTACTTCGTCTCGTGGCTGCTGTCGACGCCGGGCCTGCTGATGCGCCCGGGCGGCACACAGCCGATCTCGCCGGCGACGCCGCCGAGCGCGCAGTTCCCGAAGCTGTTCGACGCGCCGCTCACCGTCAACTGGGGCTTCATCGTCGCGATCGCGGCGACGATCTTCGTCTGGTGGCTGATCGAGCGCTCGGCGCTCGGCTTCCGGATGCGCGCGGTGGGGACGAACCCGTTCGCCGCCCGGGCGGCCGGCGTCAACGTCGAGCGGGTGCTCATCTACGCCATGGCCTTCGCGGGCGCGCTCGCGGGCCTGGCCGGCGTCAACCAGATGGCGGGCACGATCACGAGCGGGTTCAGCAGCCACATCGACGCGGGCATCGGGTTCGACGCCATCACCGTGGCGCTGCTCGGCCGCAGTCGGGCCTGGGGCGTCTTCGCCGCGGGCATCCTGTTCGGCGCCCTGAAAGCCGGCAGCTTCACGATGCAGATCTCGGAGGGCATCCCCGTCGATATCGTGCTGGTCGTGCAGGCGCTGATCGTGCTGTTCATCGCGGCGCCCCCACTCGTGCGCGCGGTGTTCTTCCTCCCCAAGACCGAGGCGGAGCGGGCCCAGGCTGCAAGCCGCAAGGCCAGTCGGCAGGCGGCGAAGAAGGCGGTGGCGGCATGAGCACGAAGCACACCTCCAAATCCGGCACCCTCGGCTTGCCTGACGACGGCACCATCCGCCTCGAGACGGTGCGCGTGCGGCACTGGAAGCTGCCGATCTCGCTCGCGATCTTCACCGTCCTGATCGGCCTGCTCGCCTTCCCGTTCAGCCGGCGCGGCACGAGCACGTTCCGACTCAGCGACCGCACGTCGTCGGTCGACCTCGGCGACATCGGGGTGCCGACCGCATCGACCCTGATCGTCTGCACGGTGATGATGCTCCTGCTGACGGCATACGCCACCTGGATGGCGAGCCGGTACGCCCGCGCGGGGATGTGGGTGACGATCCTCTTCGGGCTCATCGGCGTCTTCGCGTTCATCACCTGGTCCGCCGCCGGCGGCCTCGTGCCGGTCACGGGCCTGCTCTTCGGCGCGCTCTCGCTCTCTGTGCCGCTGATCTTCGGCGCCCTCGGCGGCGTGATCGGCGAGCGGGTGGGCGTCGTGAACGTCGCGATCGAGGCGCAGTTCCTGTTCGCGGCGTTCTCCTCGGCGCTGATCGGCAGCATCACCGGGAGCTTCTTCCTCGGCCTGCTCGGCGCGGTCGTCGCGGGCGCCCTGGTCGCGTCGGTGCTGGCGGTGTTCTCGATCAAGTACCTCGTCGACCAGGTCATCGTCGGTGTCGTGCTCAACGTGCTGATCACCGGCCTGACGAGCTTCCTGCACGGCGCCATCATGCAGCCGAACACCGCCACGCTCAACAGCCCGGAGCGCTTCCCGCGCTGGCCGATCCCGCTGCTGAGCGACATTCCGATCATCGGCCCCGTCGTGTTCAACCAGACGCTGATCGTGTACCTGATGTACATCATCGTGCCGCTGGTGGCGTGGGCGCTGTACCGCACCCGCTGGGGACTGCGCCTGCGGGCCGTCGGCGAGCACCCGACCGCCGCCGACACCGTCGGCATCAAGGTCAACCCGACCCGGTTCTGGAACGTGCTGCTCGCGGGCGGCATCGCCGGCATCGGCGGCGCGTACTTCACCCTCGGCTCGGTCGGCGGCTTCGACAAGGAGATGACGGGCGGCCTCGGCTTCATCGCCCTCGCGGCCGTCATCTTCGGCGGCTGGGATCCGCTCAAGGCGACCCTCGCCGCGATGCTGTTCGGCTTCGCCACGGCGCTGCAGACCCTGCTCAGCAACCTCGGCTCGCCGATCCCCAGCGACTTCATGTCGATGCTGCCCTACCTCGTGACGATCCTCGCCGTCGTCGGCTTCGCGGGGCAGGTGCGGGCACCCGCCGCGTCGGGCAAGCCGTACATCAAGGGATGACTCGGATGCCGACCGGCACGGGCGCCGCGCGAGCGGGCGAGCCGACGCATCCACGCTTCGCGCGAGAGCCGCGCGAGACGCACGCACGACAGCAGCAAGGAGCCGGTGCATGACCGACATCGATTGGGACGAGCTTCGCCACGCCGCGACCGCGGCGATGGAGCGGGCGTACGCCCCGTACTCGCGCTTCAAGGTGGGCGCCGCGGCCCTCGTGAGCGACGGCCGCATCGTCGCCGGCTGCAACATCGAGAACGCCTCGTACGGGGTGACCCTGTGCGCCGAGTGCACCATGGTCGGCGAGCTGTTCATGACCGGCGGCGGCCAGCTGGTCGCGTTCGTGTGCGTCGACGGCGAGGGCAAGACGCTCATGCCGTGCGGTCGCTGCCGCCAGCTGCTGTTCGAGCACTCGATCCCGGGCATGCTGCTCGAGACGGTCTCGGGTATCCGCACCATCGACGAAGTGCTCCCGGATGCGTTCGGGCCACGAGACCTAGAGGAGGCGGCGCGATGAGCAACGCGACCGAACCGTTCGACGCGATCGACATCATCCGCACCAAGCGCGATGGGGGTGCCGTCGAGGAGGGCGCGCTGCGCTGGATGGTGGATGCCTACACCCGCGGCTACGTCGCCGACTCGCAGATGGCCGCGTTCGCGATGGCGGTGCTGCTGAACGGCATGGAGCGCGACGAGATCCGCGTGCTCACCGACGCCATGATCGCCTCGGGCGAGCGGATGAGCTTTCGCGCGCTGGGCAAGCGCACGGTCGACAAGCAC
>JAGQTK010000163.1 GCA_020439065.1 Microthrixaceae bacterium | reverse complement strand
TCGCTCCTCGGGCCCCGGCGGCCAGTCGGTCAACACCACCGACTCCGCCGTGCGCATCACCCACCTCCCGACGGGCACGGTCGTGTCGATGCAGAACGAGAAGTCGCAGATCCAGAACCGCGCCGCGGCCATGCGTGTGCTGCAATCACGACTGCTGCTGCTCCAGCGTGAGCAGGAGGCCGCGGTCAAGAAGGACCTCGCCGGCAACATCACCGCGAGCTGGGGCGACCAGATGCGCAGCTACGTGCTCGCGCCGTACCAGATGGTGAAAGACCTGCGCACCGAGCACGAGGTGAACAACCCCTCCGCCGTGTTCGACGGGGATCTGGATGGGTTCATCTCCGCCGGAATCCGCTGGCGCAAGCGCCCGCAGGACGACTGACGCCGACCCGGCGAGCCCGGCTTTCGGGACTCAGCGAGTCGCTCGGCGTGGCCGACCTTCGGCGACCTAGGCTCGATGAGCCATGATTCGCTTTGAAAACGTCAGCAAGCACTATCGCGGCACTCCTCGACCTGCCCTCGACAACGTCGACTTCGAGGTGGTGCGCGGCGAGTTCGTGTTCCTCGTCGGTGCGTCGGGCTCGGGCAAGTCGTCGTGCCTGCGGCTCATGCTGAAAGAAGACACCCCGACCTCGGGCAATGTGCTCGTGCTGGGTCGCAACCTGCGCTCGCTCTCCAACCGCAAGGTGCCCTACTTCCGTCGCCACATCGGCACGGTGTTCCAAGACTTTCGTCTCCTGCCATCGAAGGACGTGTTCGCCAACGTCGCGTTCACGCTGCAGGTGATCGGCGCTTCGCGCGGATTCGTGCAGCAGGCCGTGCCCGAGGCGCTCGCCATGGTCGGTCTCGAAGGCAAGGAGAAGCGCCTGCCGCACGAGCTCTCGGGTGGCGAGCAGCAGCGCGTGGCCATCGCGCGGGCGATCGTGAACCGCCCCCAGGTGCTCCTTGCCGACGAGCCGACCGGCAACCTTGACCCCGCCACCTCGGTGGGCATCATGCAACTGCTCGCACAGATCAACGCGAGCGGCACGACCGTGGTCATGGCCACGCACGAGGCCGGGTTCGTCGACCAGATGCAGCGCCGCGTGATCGAGCTGCGCGGGGGCAGGATCATGCGCGATGAGATGCGCGGCGGGTACGGCGACACCTCGGGGCTGCCGAGCCTTGCCCCCCTCGCTCGCGGTGGTGTGGACTCGATGGCGGCGCTGACCGCGGCGATCGAGCGGGTCGAGATCGCCTTCGACGCCTCGGATGCGCCCGCCCCGGCGACGCCCGCCGCCGCGCCGACGGACGCGGCATCCGCCGAGCCCGTGGCCGCGCCACCCGCGCCGAAGCTCGCGCCGGCAGCGCCCGCTCCCGCAGCGCCCGCTCCCGAGGCGCCGGAGACCCCCGTGTCGACACCGGTGCCGCCCACCGTGCCGACACCCGAGCCCACCCAGTACGCGACCGGCGGCATTCCGCTGATCGATCTGGCTGAGGTCAACGTCGCCGAGCTCGGCCTCGCCGACCGCCTCGGCCTCGGTGAAGATTCCGACGACGACCAGGAAGTGGGGCCCACCTCATGAGGCTCGCGCTGATCTTGTCGGAGGTGGCGACCGGGCTGCGGCGCAACGCCTCGATGGTCGTCTCGGTGGTGCTCGTCACGTTCGTCTCGCTCACCTTCGTGGGCGCCGCCATCCTCATGCAGATGCAGATCGCGACCATGAAGGACTTCTGGGTCGACCGCGCCCAGGTGGCGATCTACCTGTGCACCGAACTCGAGCGCGACGACACGCCAAGCTGTATCGACGGTGTGGCCGGCCAGGAGCAGATCGACGCCATCCGCGCCGAATTGGAGGGCGATACCCTCGCCCCGCTGATCTCCTCCATCCGTTTCGAGACGCGCGAGGAGGCCTACGAGAACACGCTCGCGCTGCTCGGCCCCAACTACGTCGATGTGATCACGCTCGACAGCATGAACGAGACGTTCTGGATCAACCTGATCGACCAGACGCAGTCGGAGGTGATCGCCGAGGCCTTCACCGGAACCCCGGGGGTCTCCGAGGTGAAGGACCAGCTCCAATACCTCGATCCGCTGTTCTCCGCGCTCACGGTTGCGACCTACATCGCCGTCGGCATCGCCGGGCTCATGCTCGTCGCGGCGGTGCTGCTGATCGCGACCACCATTCGCCTCTCGGCCTATGCGCGCCGCCGCGAACTCGGCATCATGCGCCTGGTCGGGGCATCCAATCGCTTCATTCAGACACCGTTCGTGCTTGAGGGCGTGATCGCGGCGCTGATCGGATCGGTGCTCGCGAGCGGTGCGATGGTGGCGATCGTGCACTTCGGCATCGACCAGTACCTGGCGGGGCGGATCGCGTTCGTGACCACCTGGGTGGGTCTTGAGGAGCTGTGGGTCGTGGTGCCCGTGATGGTCGTGATCGGCGTCGTGCTCGCCGGGCTCTCGGCCAGTTTCGCGATCCGGCGGTGGTTGCGCGCCTGATTGCGCAGCATTGCTATGCTGGTGGGCTGTCTGGCGCAAAGCGCCGGGTGAGTGGATGCCGCGGCTCGCGGCATCCCGGATCTTGATCAAGGAGTGGGCATGCCCAAGGAGACCGGCGAAAAGGTGATTGCCACCAATCGTCGCGCACGCCACGAGTACCTGATCGAGAAGACCTATGAGGCGGGGCTGGTGCTCTCGGGCACCGAGGTGAAGTCGCTGCGGATCGGCCGGGTCAACCTCAGCGATGGCTACGCATTCGTCGAGGGCGGCGAGGTATGGCTCGACGCGGTGCAGATTCCGCAGTACTCGCACGGCAACTGGACCAACCACCCGCCGCGGCGCAAGCGCAAGCTGTTGCTGCACAAATCGGAGATCGTGAAGATCAGCCACGCGATCTCGGCCGGCGGCTACACGCTGGTGCCGCTGAAGCTGTACTTCAAGGACGGCTACGCCAAGGTCGAGATCGCGATCGCCAAGGGCAAGCGCGAGTTCGACAAGCGGCAGACCCTGCGCGAGCGGCAGGACATGCGCGACGCGGAGCGCGCCATGCGCACCCGCAATCGCATGAACGAGTAGCGGGCAGGCGGGCGGCCGCGCGGTGGCGGCGCCGAGGCTCGGCCGTTCGGCAGCGCGGCAGGTTCACCGCTCGGCCGCTCGGCCGCTCCACCGCTCGGCGGCGAGACTCCGCGGTGAGGCTACGGTGCGGCGGCTATCGCGCCGTGAAACGCGCCTCGACCGCGGCCGTGACGACGATCGGCTGCGGTTCGAACTGCAGGCCGGGGCCAGAGCCGCCGACGCTGTCGGCGGCCATCGCGAACATCCGCGCCTGCGGCCGCGGCGACTCGCCGGGCTGCGCGAGCAGGCCGACATCGGCGATCTCGACCGGCGCGACGTGCGTCAGACCGATCGCCGAGGCATACGCCTCCGCGCGGGCACTCGCCACGCGCACCGCGCCGGCGGCGACGTCACGCTCGGTCTCGCGCGCCGTCTCGGGGGTGAGCTTCCACTCGATGCCCTCGACGGTCACGCCCTCGCGCTCGCTGAGGCGCGTCACCCACTCCGAGAGCGCCGCGATGTCGGTGAACTCGGCGCGCGCGCCGATCGTGGCGTGGTGCACGAGGGGGAGCTGCGCGCCGTCCTGGCTCCACGGCCGGTCCGACCAGATCGCCACACGATCACTCGACCACTGCGCCACGGCCCCGGCATCCTGATGCGCCTGCATCTCTTCGCGCAGGGTCATGCCGAGCCCGGTGGCCTCGGCCGCCACGGCGGCGCGCTCGGGGCCGTCGAGGCGCACGCTCACGCGGGCAACGGCAAGCTCGGGGGCGATGCGCGCTTCGTGCTCGCCGCGGACGGTGATCGTGACTTCGCTCATGGCGCGACTTTACCTCGCGAACGGCACGGAATGGCTGAGAGCGCGATGTTGTTATAGGCTGCAATGCTCCGGGAGACCGGAGTGGTAATTCAACAGCGTATGACAACGGCCCCTGCGAAAGCATCGAGCGGGTTCATGGGGATGATCGGTTTCGACATCGCCTGCGAAACTGCGAGAAGCGGGCCGAGGATGCAGGGTTATCTCGTAAACGATCTCTGCGAACCAATAGTTGCCGATGCAAAGCGCAACGACTTCGCCCTCGCTGCCTAAGCGAGCCCGATAGTCCGTCAGACCGTGGGTGATCCCGCCACGGACCCTGGCGTCATCTAGGGATCTAGCTGTGTGACGGGGTCTCGACGTCACATGGGACTTTTCTGAGACTGGGCTCGTCGACTTA
>JAGQTK010000162.1 GCA_020439065.1 Microthrixaceae bacterium | reverse complement strand
ACGGACGACCTGCTCCGGGGTGTGACGCTTCCTGCTGTTCGTCATGATCTGACCAGTCTCCCTGCCCGCGACCGCGGGCAACAGGACGACTCTCATAACGACTGGACCTACGAAACGGGGTCAGCCCACACCCGCAACTTGCGCTTGAGGTGATCGACGGCGGCGCGGCGCCTGTCCGGGCTTAGAAGTTTCCCTCAGCCAGCTCCTTGAGCGCGGCCTTCTCCAGCTCCGCTTCCGCGAGCAGACGCTTCAGGGTCGCGTTCTGCTTCTCCAACTCCTTCAGGCGCTTTGCGTCGTCGGCCTTGAGGCCGCCGTACTGGTTCCGCCACCGGTAGTACGTCTGCTCGGACACCCCCAGCTCCCGGCACACCGCCGCGACGTCCTGACCGTCGGCGAGCATCCTGTCGGCCTGCCCGAGCTTACGGACGACCTGCTCCGGGGTGTGACGCTTCCTGCTGTTCGTCATGATCTGACCAGTCTCCCTGCCCGCGACCGCGGGCAACAGGACGACTCTCATAACGACTGGACCTACGAAACGGGGTCAGCCCACTAGACCCATCGAAAGATCTTGACGGCGAGGGCACTGGCCAGCAACGCCCAGGCTGTCATCACGATGAAGGGCACCAGAGAGACAGTGCCTGCGTACCAGGCATCGGTGAGTGCCTGCGTCATCGCGCCCATGGGCGTGAACCCGGAGATGATCCGGATTGTCTCGGGCATCAGCGGTCCGGGTGTCCACATTCCGGCAGTGAACATAGTCGCCATGAACACAATCAATCCCAGTCCGTAGGCGGCATGTGCGTTCGGGGCTATTGCCGCAAGAACGGAGCCGAGTGACATCATGGCTATAGTTCCGAAGATAACGGCGACCGCCGCGATTGTGGCGTTGCTTGGAGCGCTGGCGCCGATGGCCAACCAAGCGATTGTCATCGTAAGCAGGAGCGCGGCTGCTAAAGACATGCAGCTCACCACCCATTGGGCGAGCAGTACACGATGTGCGCCGACGGGGGTCACGCCCAAGCGGCGGAGGATGCCCGTCTCGCGGTATGAGCCGACCGAGGAGGGGTAGTTGGTGATGGCGACACTGGCGATAGCTACGGTGACCGCGACCGGGACGAAGAAGTCGATAGGGCGCAGTGCTGCGGCGTTTGGGTCCGGTCCGCCTATCGGGTTCATGGTTCCCGGAATGACGTAGGCCTGGAGAAGGAGGAGGAGGGCTGGGAGCATCGCCATGAAGATGCTGGTCGGGTTCCGGAGGAAGAGCAGCGTCTCGACACGTGTGAGGGCAACGGTTGCACGCATCTCACACCTGCCCCGCATCGGCGGTGTCCTGATCGAGCAACCGCAAGTAGGCATCTTCGAGTCGGTGGTGAGAGTTCGACCCGGGCACAATCGATTCTGTCAACTCGCTTGGTGATCCGATGAAGCGCGACCGCCCCTTGTCGATGACCGCAATCCTGTCGCAGAGCCGCTCGGCTTCTTCGAGGAAGTGGGTGACGAGCACCACAGTGATTCCACGATCCCGGATCTGTTCGATGAGCCGCCAGGCATCCCTGCGCCCCTGGGGGTCCAGGCCTGTCGTCAGCTCGTCGAAGACGGCGATCTTGGGTTGTCCGACCAGGGCGAGCGCAATCGAGAGCCGCTGCTTCTGGCCACCGGATAGCTTGCCGAACGGTCGACGCCGCTCGCCTCCCATACCTACAAGATCGAGGAGAGAACCCACATCGGCAGGTGACTCATAGAACGCCGCGAAGAGTTCGATCGCTTCGCCGACGCGAAGCGCGGGCGGCAGGGCCGTCGACTGCAACTGATACCCCACACGTTCCCGCACGAACCCGCGCCGCCGTGCGGGGTCCGCGCCCAGTACGGTGACTCGACCACGATCGGGGGCGATTGTCCCGGCGATGCACTCCACCGTCGTGGTCTTTCCAGCTCCGTTGGGGCCAAGAACCCCGAAGATTTCGCCTGCGGCCACGTCAAATGTGAGGTCGTCGACGGCGACGACTTCACCGAAAGCCTTGCGCAGCGACTCGACATGGATGACTGACATGGTGCACCGCCTCGATCTACACCAGAAGTAGATGTAACCCCTGGGTTGACATGAGTATGGCACGACGCCGTTCGTGCGTCAACCCAGGGGTTACAGCGCGCTGGCTAGATGTGATGTCCAGGCAGGTTGTTGAGTCTGCTGATGGGTGTGCCGTTGATCGCGGAGTGTCGCCTGTGGTGATTGTAGAAGTGGATCCAGCCGGGGAGGGCATCGCGGCGCTCGGTCTCTGAGGAGTAGAGCCTCGCGTAGGCCCAGCCGTCGGCGAGAGTGCGGTGGAAGCGCTCGATCTTCCCGTTGGTCTGCGGGCGATATGGGCGGGTTCGCTTGTGTCGGATGCGAAGGTCGTCGCATGCGTCGCGCCATGCGTAGGAGCGGTAGCAGGCGCCGTTGTCGGAGAGGACGCGCTCGACGGTGACGCCGAGGTCCTGGAACCACGCGACGGCGCGACGCAGGACGCCGATCGCGGTGTCGGATCGTTCGTCGGAGTGCATCTCGACGTAAGCGACGCGGGAGTGGTCATCGACGACGGTGTGGAGGTAGCCGATCCCGAGTCGAGGCTGATGAGCGGCGTTGCGGTTCACGCCGAGCATGGCGTGCCGGTTCCTGGTGCCCTGCGCGCGGCCGAGGAAGCGGTGCCCGCCGCCGTCAGGGATACGGCCGAACTTCGTGACATCGACGTGGATCAGGGCACCCGGATGGTCGTGCTCGTAGCGGCGGATCGGTTCCCCAGTGATCCGGTCGATGCGGCTGAGTCGGTTGATTCCGCAGCGGACCAGGACCGCGTGGACGGTCGACGGGGCAAGGCCGAGCTCGCCCGCGATCTGGACCGGACCAAGTCGCCGACGCCACCTGACTCGCACGATCCGTCGCACCAGCTCTGGTGGCGTCTTGGAAGGCATCGATCGTGGCCGGCTTGACCGATCAGCCATCCCGGCAATGCCTTCGGCGCGGAACCGTGCCGACCACTTCCGTGCCGTCACGGTCGATACCATGAACATTTTCGCGGCCGCCGACGGCGGCCAACCGTCATCGGGTTGCGTCCGGCAGGGTGGTGTACGGATCGGGTGAGCGTGTCGCTGCGGACGTAGCGACGGTCACCGCGTGATTCTTCGAGAGAACTCTTCACATCCGTCTCGAAAGGACCCCGACGATGACCGTCGCCCCCCACGATATCGACCCTGCCCGTTTCCTCGAAGACCACCTCGCGCAGGCGTCGCCTGACCTGCTGCGGGAGATGCTCGGCACGTTCATCAACCAGCTGCTGTCCGCGGACGCCGACCAGGTCTGCGGCGCCTCCTACGGCACGATCAGCGACGACCGGATCAACCGTCGCAACGGTTACCGCACGCGCGCGTTCGACACCCGTGCGGGCACGCTCGACGTGAAGATCCCGAAGCTGCGGCAGGGCACCTACTTCCCGGAATGGCTACTCGAGCGTCGCCGCCGCGCGGAGGCCGCGCTGACGACCGTGGTCGCCACCAGCTACCTCCTCGGCGTCTCGACCCGTCGGATGGACGACCTGGTCAAGACCCTCGGGATCACCGGGCTCAGCAAGAGCCAGGTCTCAGACATGGCGAAAGACCTCGACGACCAGGTCACCGCGTTCCGCACCCGCCCCCTCGACGTCGGCCCGTACTCGTTCGTCGCCGCCGACGCGCTGACCATGAAGGTCCGCGAAGGCGGGCGTGTCGTGAAGGTCGCGGTGCTGGTCGCGACCGGAGTGAACGCCGACGGCTACCGCGAGATCCTCGGCCTCCAAGTCAACAGCACGGAGGACGGCGCCGGCTGGCTCACGTTCTGGCGCGACCTCGTCGCGAGAGGCCTGACCGGGGTGAAGCTCGTCACCTCCGACGCGCACGCAGGCCTTGTCGCCGCGGCAGGCGCGACCGTCGGCGGCTCCTGGCAAAGATGCCGCACCCACTACGCCGCGAACCTCATGGCGGTGACCCCGAAGTCCTCGTGGCCATGGGTGAAGACCCTGCTCGGCACCGTGTTCGACCAACCCGACGCGGAGTCCGTGCACGCCCAGTTCGACCGTGTCCTCGACGCCCTCGAGCACAAGCTGCCGCGCAGCTTCGCGCACCTCGAGGCCGCGCGGGAAGAGATCCTCGCGTTCACGGCATTCCCGAAGAGCATCTGGCGGCAGATCTGGTCCAACAATCCCAACGAGCGCCTCAACCGGGAGATCCGCCGCCGCACCGACGTCG
>JAGQTK010000161.1 GCA_020439065.1 Microthrixaceae bacterium | reverse complement strand
GCCCCGAACCTGCAGGGCCGACCGGGCCGCAGCATCCACCCGCGCCGCGGGCGGTGCGTCGCCGCGGGCGGTGCGTCGCCGAACTACGCCGGGATGTGCACCCGGCCGATCAGGTGCACGTGCACGCCCAGTCGCTCGAACATGGCCGCCTTTGCGAGCAGCGCGCGATCAGCGGCGTCGGCGTCGGGCGCGTAGACCAGCTGCGCGTGGTTGGCCTTGTGGCGGGCCATGAACTGATCGCGGGTGACGTCGTGCAGCACGACGTTGGCGATGGGCCACTCGGGGTTCGTGGCGTCCTTGCGGCGCTGCGTCTCCTCGGCGGGCAGGTCGACGACCGTGCCGCGGAACAGGTCCACGTGCAGCTCGTCCTCGGCGATGTACACGCGGCTGAGCACGACCTCGCCGGGCTTCGACACACCGTTGAGCGTCGCCCCGCCGGCGGGGAAGAACACGTGACCCTGGCGCCAGCCCTCGGCCTTGTCGTAGCCGCCGAGGTGCGAGGCCGGGACCGAGCCCGAGATCTCGTAGACCCAGACGAACTCGCCGTCGTAGTCCTCGCCCCAGCGCACATCGTGCAGCGTGTTGTCGGGCACGAGGCCCATCGCGCGCCACACGCGGTCGGTGATCAGCGCGTCGACGGCAACGCCCTCATCGGCCTCGTTGAAGTGCGGGAACGCGCGGCCCTCGTGCAGCACGCGCGAGCCATCGCGGCTCGTCACCGGCGGGCGCTCGGTGGCGTTGAGCAGGCCCTCGGCGAGGTCGGATGCCGGCACCAGGTCTTTGAGACCCTGCTGGTACTGGATGCCCACCGCGTCGAGCCCGAAGTCGTCGGCGATGCGCAGGGCGGCGATGTACATCTTGTACTGCCAGCGCAGCTGCGTCGTGGTCAGCTCGGTGGCCTCGTCGGCGCCGAGCTTGAAGGTCATGCCGTGCGCGATGAGCCAGTCGCCGACCGCGTCGGCCTCCTCGTCGCTGACGGTGAGCATCTCGGCGTACAGGGCCGACTGCGAGAGGCGCTCCTTGTAGATGCCGATCTTGTTCAGCAGCTCGTCGTCGAAGATCGCGTTGTACATGCCCATGCAGCCCTCATCGAAGACGCCGATGATGGCCTTATCGGCGAGCAGCTCGTCGGCCAGCGCGTAGCCGAGCTCGCGTTCGGGGCTCTCCGCCAGCGCCGGCAGCGGGCGCACGTGCGAGGCGTCGTGCGTGATCTGGCCGGTCTCGACCCACTCGGTGAGCTTGGTCTTGAACCACTCGTCGGTGAAGTCGACGCTCCACAGGGTCGAGTATGGCTTGCCCATCTTGGTCAGACCGGCGTTCAGGCCGAGCAGGCCGACGAGCCCGGGCCACTCGCCCTCGAAGTTGGCGACCGTGAGGATCGGACCCTCGTGCGTGCGCAGGCCCGCGAGTACGTGGTGCGAGTACTGCCAGACGGCCTCGGCGACGACCAGCGGCGCGTCGACCGGGATCGATTTGAACACCTCCATGCCCATGCGCTGGCTCGAGATGAAGCCGTGGCCGGTGGCGGGGTCGATCTCGTTCGCGCGGATGACATTCCAGCCGAGCTCGGCGAACGCGGCGACCACGGCCGCCTCCATGGCGGCCTGGGTGGGCCAGCCGGCGGTGTTCGCGGATTCGCGAAGGTCGCCGCTGGCGATCAGGTACGCGGTCTTCGGCGCGGCGGCGGGACGCTCGGTGCGGACGGGGAGGGTGTACGTGCTCATGGGATGCTTCTTTCTGTGCGTTGCCGGTCGGCGAGTGCGTGCACGACCCGCCTGGTGTTCTCGTAGGTCTCGAGGTAGAGCGCGAACAGCTCGTCGTACGCCGAGGCGACGGCGGGGTTCGGCTCGATCGTGGTGGCGACCGGGTTCCACTCGTGCATCACGGGGGCTTCGCCGGGGGCCGCGATCGCGGCAGCCGCGAGGAACGCGACGCCGTAGCTCGCACCGATCGTGATCCGGGGCACCTGTTGGGTGAGCCCGGTGACATCAGAGACGATCTGCAGCCAGAGCGCGCCCTGGGTACCGCCGCCCACCGCGACGATGCGCCGGATGTCGGCGCCCGCGGCGCGCATGGTCTCGACGTTGTGCCGCACCCCGAGCGCCGTCGCCTCGAGGGCCGAGCGATACAGATCGCCGCGGGTGTGGCTGAGGGTAAGGCCCGCGATCACGCCGCGCGCATCCGGGTCGAGGATCGGGGTGCGCTCGCCCGCGAAGTACGGCAGCGTCAGCAGCCCGCGGGCACCCGGGCCCGACTCGGCGGCCTCGGCCAGCAGCGTCGGGTAGTCGGCCCGGGTCAGATCCTTCAGCCACGCGGTCAGCGCGCCGGAGGTCGACAGGCCGCCCGCGAGGTTGCGGGTGCCGGGGAACGCCCCGACGGTCGTCCACATGGACGGCGTGCGCAGGGTTTCGGCGCCGGTGGCGACGAGGAACATGGTGGTGCCGTACATCAGCATCAGATCACCGAGCTCGTGCGCGCCGACGCTCACGGCCTCGCTCCAGGCGTCGATCGTCCCGGCGATGACGGGAATGCCCGCCGGCAGGCCCGTGGCCGCGGCCGCGGCATCCGTCACCGTGCCGGCGATGTCGCCCGCCCAGAGCAGGCGCGGCGCCTCGATCCCCGGCGCGAACCGGGCCCAGTGCGCGTCGTGCCACTGCTCGCGCTCGACGTCATAGAGGGGTGAGACCTGGCTCGCCGACTGGTGGTCGAGCACGTACGCGCCGGTGAGCCGGCGCGCGAGCCACGACGCGGGCATGAACAGCCGCCGCGCCGCGGCGTAGGCGGCTGGCTCCTCGTCGGCGACCCAGACGATCTTGGGTCCGCCGGCCTGCGTCGTGAGCGTCGAGCCGCCCACGCGGGTGATCTCCTCCGCCCCGAGCTCGGCGGTCATCCGCTCGATCTGGGCGGTCGCCCGGGTGTCGACCCCGTACAGGATCGCCGGGCGCACGGGCTCGTCGTCGGCATCGGCCAGCAGCACGCACGGCCCCATGCCGCTGACGCCGACGGCGGCGATCTCGATGTCGCGTTGCAGCGTGGATGCCTCGGCCAACAGCGCGCGCGTCAGCTGGACGAATTCGTCCCACCAGATGCGGCCGTCCATCTCTACCCACCCGGTGCGGGGGCGCTGCACCTCGTGCACGACGGTCGCCGAGGCGAGAATCTCGCCCGTCGCGTCGACGAGCACCCCCTTGCTGCTGGAGGTGCCGATATCGACGCCGATGGTGCAGCGCTCGCGCGCGTGCGTTTCCGGGCGCATGGTGTTCCTCTCGGGCATCGTGTTCCCTCGTGCTGATCGTGTTCCGTCGTGTGCCGTGTGCAGCGTGCGGTCGCGCGACGCGATCACTCGCCGCGTGAAATCGATTTCAAGTGTAGTTGTGCGGCGCCCGCGCTGTCGCCGGTGATGCTGGGAGGCGGCTGTCGCGGCGCGGTCTCGCCCGGCGGCGGGCGGCCGCGCGGGCGGCCGGGCGGGCGGCCGGGCGAGTGTCGCGGGGCACCGGCCGCGCGGTTACTGCACCGCCTCGTCGCGCCGCTCCCGGCTCGCGGGTGGCACCGGGCCGGGTGGCACCGGGCCGGGTGGTACGAGCCCGGCGTGCGCATCCGCGGGCTGCATCTCGTTGCGCAGCACCACCGTGCGCGCCGGCTGCCGATCGCCCTCGATCCGCTCGAGCAGCAGGCGCGCGGCCGTGACCCCCATGTGCCGGGCCGGCAGGCGCACCACGGTCACCGCACTCGGCGAGAGCGTCGTGAACGGCAGCGAGCCGACGACAGCGACCCCGAGCTTCGGCGGCGTGAGCCCACGCTCGGTGAGCACCTGAATCGCCCCCACGCCCAGGAGGTTGTTGGCCGCCACCACGGCGTCCGGTGGCTCGGGCATCGCGAGCAGCTCCTCCATCTTCTCCCGCCCACCGTCGACCCGAAACGTCGAGTAGCGCAGATACGGCTCGGGATCGAACTGCGGCAGGTGCTGCGCGAGCACCGAGCGCCACCCCTGCGAACGCTCGCGCGCGGTCTCGATGTGCTCGGGCCCGGTGATGCAGGCGATGCGGGTGAACCCGGCACGCACGAGGTGCTCGGTCGCGGCCTCTCCCGCGGCCCGATTGGCCATCACCACGCCGTCGATGTCGTAGCCGGTCCCCCGGTCGACCGCGACGATCGGGCGGCCAGTCGCGATCAGGTCGTCCAGGTTGGTGCGGTCGGAGGCGGCCGCCAGGATCACCCCGGCCATGCGCTCCGAGATGGCGATCTTCAGGTAGTTCGCCTCCTTCTCGATCTGCGAGTCCGAGTTGCAGATCACG
>JAGQTK010000160.1 GCA_020439065.1 Microthrixaceae bacterium | reverse complement strand
CGGTGCTCGATCTCTCGCTCGGTGACGGCAGCACGGTGACGGCGAACGTCAGCGCGCTCGTGCACGACGGCTCCGACGTCATCATCCACTCGGTCGCCGACCGCCCCGGCGCCGTGCGCGAGGCGCTCGCCGCGGGCGCCGCCGGCGTGGTCAGCAAGGTCTCGCCGACCGAGGACGTGATGCGCGCCGTGCGGACCGTGGCCCGCGGCGAGGCGCTGAACAACGTGGAGTGGGCAAGCGCCGTCGACGGCGACATCGAGTTCTCGGCCGCGCAGCTCTCGGCGCGCGAGCGTGACGTGCTGCGCCTGTATGCGGCCGGCCTGCCGCTGAAGGTCGTCGCCGAGCGCCTGGGCATCGCCTATTCGACGGCCAAGGAGAACATCACCCGCGTGCGTCAGAAGTACGTCGAGATCGGCCGCCCGGCCCCGACCAAGGTCGACCTGCTGCGCCGCGCGATGGAGGACGGCATCGTCTCGCCGCCGGAGAGCGACTTCGGCGAATGACCAGCCAGACCGAGCCCGACGCCCTCGCCGACGCCTGGTGGCTGATGCCACCGGCGGCGCCCGTGCCCAGCTCGGTCAGCGCGTTCACCTCGACGCGCATGAACCGCGCGATCAACCTCATCGCCGGCCTTGCCTGCCTCGTCCTGGGGGCGCAGGCGTTTCTCGCGGCCCTCGGCGGTGAGGGCCTGCTGGCGGGGTGGAACGACGCGTTCATCATCGTGTGCTTCGTGCCGCTGCTGCTGATGTGCGTGTGCACCTCGATCAACCGCTTCGTCGTGCCGATGACGGCGACCTTCGCCCTGCTGTACCCCGTGGTGCTGATCGTGTGGCCGCTCGTGCTCGATGGCCAGCCCGTGCGCGTGTCGCCCGAGCCGTGGATCTGGTTTCTGATCAACGTCGCCACGGCCGCCGCCGTGCTCGCCTTCGAACTGCCGATCCAGCTGATCTGGACCATCGGGATCCCGCTGCTGTACGGGCTCGTGCGCCTGATCACCGGTGGCTTCGCACCCGAGTTCTGGATCGCCGTGGCCTTCGAGGTGCCCTTCGCGCTGATTCTCGGTGGCGTGGTGCTGACCCTCGCGCTCGTGTTCCGTCGCGTGGCGAGCAATGTGGATGCTGCGCGCTCGAGCGCCGTCGCCACCTACGCGTCGGCCGCCGAGGCGCAGGCCACGGCCGAGGAGCGGGTCGAGATCGCGGGCCTCATGCACGATTCGGTGCTGGCGGCCCTGATCGCCGCGGAGCGCGCGACCAGGCCCGCGCGAGCAGGCGCTCGCCGCCAGCATGGCGCGCGAGGCGCTCGCCGGCCTGGCCAGCGCCGAGAGCGGCGACGACGCCGAAGAGCTCGACCCGCTCACCCCGAGCGAGCTCGCGATCGCGCTGCGGGGCATCGTCGCTGAGTCGGCCGCGCGAGTCCCGATCACCTACGCCGAGCCGGTGCAGGGCAAGCCCGTGCCGGGGCGCGTCGCCCGACAGCTGCTCCAGGCTGCGGGGCAGGCCATCGCAAACGCCGTGCAGCACGCCGACTCGGCGGGACTCACCGCGCACATCGAGCCGATCCCGGGCGACGGGGTGCGCATCCAGGTGAGCGACACGGGGCCAGGCTTCGACCCGGCGACGATCCCGGCAGACCGGCTCGGGATCCGCGCATCCATCGTCGCCCGCGTCACCGCCGTCGGCGGCACCGCCACGATCGACTCGGGCCCGCGCGGCACCACGGTCACGATTCGCTGGGACGGAGACGCCGCATGGTGAATGTGCGCCGGGTGCTCGTGACGCTGGGCCTCGCCTTCACGATCTATCAGGCGGCCCGCGGCATGATCTGGACAGATCCGCCGGCCATGCCGTGGCTGATGGTGCTGGCGATCCTGCTCTATCTCGGGGTCACGGCGCTGTGCCTGCTCACCTCGAAGGCGCCGACCCCGGAGCAGGCGCCGGCGCCCGGCGCAGACGAGCCGCCCCGGAGCCTGAGCGCCCGCGCGATCGAGCGAGTGCTCGGTCGCCGCGCGCCGAGCCACCTGCCGCTGGGCGCCGCGTTCGCCGCGCTGGCGACCACGCTCGTCGTGCCCACCGCCGTCGGCATCGCCGTCGGGCCCAAGGCCGAGCTGCCCACGTACGCCACCTGGTACATCGGCGGCCTCGGTGCGCTGATGGTCGTCGTGATGGTGCGACGGCGCCACCTGATCGCCTGGGGCGGCACACTGCTGCTCACCCTCGGCGCGCTGTACTGGATGGGCCCGGACGCGCTGCGCCTCGGCGCCGTGGGCTCGATCGTGTGGGTCGGCGTCGCGCATCTGCTGCAGTGGTCGACCGACAAGGCGGCCCGCGACACGGCCACCCTGGCCGAGCTCGAGAGCGCGGCCTCGGCGTGGCAGGCCGCGCAGGAGGGGCGTGATCGTGAGCGGCGCATCCAGGTGCAGCGTGCCCTGTCGATCGCGGGCCCGGTGCTCACCCGCGTGATCGTGCACGAGGGGGCGCTCTCCGAGGAGGAGCGGCGCGTCGCGGGCCTGGCCGAGGCGCGCCTGCGCGACGAACTGCGCGGCATGCGCCTGCTCGATGACCGGGTGCGCGAGGCGATCGCCCAGGCGCGCCAGCGCGGCGCGCAGGTGACCGTGTTCGACGACGGCGGCCTCAACGGCGTGGATGCCGCGACCCTGACGCGCATCCGCGCCGAGCTTGCCGAGACGATCGGGCGCGCCGGCTCGCTGCGGCTGATCATCCGCACCTCACCGCACGAGCGCGTGGCGGTCACGATCGTCGGCCGTTCCGCGACCGACTCCCTCGGCGAGGATGACGACGTGGATCTGTGGCACGAGATCGAACACCCGCGGCCCGCGGCCGCACTCGGCTGAGGCGGTTCGCGCCGAAACGAAGGGGGCGGGAGGCGGCGAAGCCGCCAGCCTCCCGCCGCGGCGAAGCAGCTACCCGAAAACCGCTTCGCAACCGGTCGCTCTCCGCCTACCCTGTGACGTCGAGCCCGGGGGTTGCACAGGGCTGAAAGCCGTGTACGGTTCTATTTTCACCGATCCAGGCGTCGTTGTTTGTAGGTATTTCGGTGGACACGCGCGTCGCCGCGAGGGGAGGCGCGCGAGGCCTCGATCAGCGGCCGTATCGCTCCCAGGCGCCGGGGCCGTGTGAGAGCGGCGTGCGCATCGCGCGCTGCGCCCGAGCCCAGGCGCTCGCCGGGGGTGTGTCGTCCGCGACGGCGCCCTCGACCTCCGCCTCGTAGGCGTCGCTGACCACGGCGATCAGCGCCGCGAGCTCGTCCTCGTTCGGGTTGCCGCGCAGCACCGCGATCTCGAGCTCCGCCGGATCCTGCGCCGCGCCGGCCGCGGCATCCCGAGTCATAGTGGGATGTTTCCGTGCTTCTTGGGCGGGAGGGTGGCGCGCTTGCCGCGGAGGGCGCGGAACGCCTTGGCGACCGAGACGCGCGTGGTGGCCGGCTCGATGATCCCATCGAGCTCGCCCCGCTCGGCGGCGAGGAAGGGGGATGCCACGTTGTAGGTGTACTCGTTGGCCAGGCGCGTGCGCACGGCCGCGACATCCTCGCCGTTGTCTTCGGCGTCTTTGATCTCGCCGCGATACAGGATGTTCACCGCGCCCTGCCCGCCCATCACGGCGATCTCGGCGGTGGGCCACGCCAGGTTGATGTCGGCCCCGAGCTGCTTCGAGCCCATCACGATGTACGCCCCGCCGTAGGCCTTGCGCAGGATGACGGTGACCAGCGGCACGGTCGCCTCGGCATAGGCGTAGAGCAGCTTGGCGCCGCGGCGGATCACGCCGGTCCACTCCTGGTCGGTGCCGGGCAGGTAGCCGGGCACGTCGACGAGGGTGAGGATCGGGATCGAGAAGGCGTCGCAGAAGCGCACGAAGCGGCTGGCCTTCTCACCCGCCTCGATGTTCAGGGTGCCCGCCATCTGCGAGGGCTGGTTGGCGATGATGCCGACGGAGCGGCCCTCGATGCGGCCGAAGCCGATCAGGATGTTGGGTGCGTACAGCGGCTGCACTTCGAGGAACTCGCCGCCGTCGACGACGTGCGAGATGACCGTGCGCATGTCGTAGGGCTGATTGGGTGAATCGGGGATGATCGTGTTCAGCACGCGATCCGAGTCGGTGGTCTCGAACTCGAACTCGGCCTCGTACCGGGGCAGCTCGGCCATGTTGTTGTCGGGGAGGAAGCTGAGCATCGTGCGGACGTAGTCGATGGCTTCGTCTTCGTCTTCGGCGAGGTAGTGCGCCACCCCAGAGCGTGTGTTGTGGGTGTAGGCGCCGCCGAGCTCCTCCATGCCCACGTCCTCA
>JAGQTK010000015.1 GCA_020439065.1 Microthrixaceae bacterium | reverse complement strand
CCCGGCGACGTGCACCTGACCATCAGCTCGCCCGGCTGGGCCAAGCACGCGTGGGGGTGCTTCTTCGCCCCCTGGATCGCCGAGGCGACCGTGTTCGTGTACGACGCCCCGCGCTTCGACGCCCACTCGCTGATGGACGCGCTGCGGCGCGAGCAGGTGACGACGTTCTGCGCGCCGCCGACGGTGTGGCGGATGCTCATCCAAGCTGATCTCTCGGGCGGGCCTGGGAGCCTGCGTGAGGCGATCTCGGCGGGCGAGCCCCTGAACCCCGAGGTGATCGCCACCGTCCGCGACTCATGGGGGCTCACGATCCGTGACGGCTACGGCCAGACCGAGATGACGGCGATCGTCGCCAACTCGCCGGGCGTCCCGGTGCGGGACGGCTCGATGGGACGCCCGCTGCCGGGATGCCCCGTGGTGCTGGTGGATCCGCTCACCGGCGCCGTCGGCGACGAGGGCGAGGTCTGCCTCGATCTCTCGCTCGCGCCGCCGATGCTGATGGCGGGCTATGTCGGCGCTCCCGAGCAGAACGCGCGCGCCACGGAGGGCGGGTTCTTCCACACCGGCGATGTCGCCACGCGTGACGCCGACGGGTACATCACCTACATCGGCCGCACCGATGACGTGTTCAAGGCGTCGGACTACAAGATCAGCCCCTTCGAGCTTGAGAGCGTCCTGATCGAGCACCCCGCGGTCGTCGAGGCCGCGATCGTCCCGGCCCCCGACCCGGTTCGCCTCGCGGTGCCGAAGGCCTACGTCACCCTCGCCGAGGGCTACGAGGCCTGCGACGAGGTGGCGCTGCAGATCCTGCGCTTCGCGCGCGGGCGCCTCGCGCCGTTCCAGCGCATCCGTCGCATCGAATTCCGGGAGATGCCGAAGACCATCTCCGGCAAGATCCGCCGCGTCGAGCTGCGCATGCGCGAGCAGGAGCTCGCCGAGGGGCGGATCACGACCGTCGAGTGGCGCGATGATCAGTTTCCGCAGCTGCGCCAGGAGATCCCGGGACGGTAGCCGAAGCGCCCGGACTTTTCGCGCGTGCGGGCGTAGAATCCGCCGTATCGGCGCTGTCGTCGAGCGCCCGGACTCGGGAGGTTGCAATGCCGAATTTCATCGTCATCTACCACTCTCCGGCGTCGGAGTGGGAGTTGCGTGCGGAGGATCAGCGCACGCGAGCCGACACAGAGATTCGGGCATGGGCGGCGTGGGCGCAGGCCGCCGGCCCACGGTTGCGTGAGTACGGCTCCCTGCTCGGTGATGCGCACTCCGTGACGCACAGCGGCACCTCGCGCTCGACCCTCAACGGGACCGCGACCGCGTACTCGTTCCTCGAGGCGGCCGACATGGCGGAGGCGACCGCGCTGCTGCGGCAGCATCCGCACATCGCCGACACACCCGGCGCGACCATCGAGGTCTACGAGGTGTTGCCGTGGCCGGAGGCCTCCTCGGCCGCCTGAGCGGACGGGGAGGCGTCGCCGCCGCGAGTCGCGTGGGGCGGGGCCTCCGCCCCACGCGATGCGCTATCCGGCGTACGTGAGGACGCGCTCGAGGGTGACCTCCGGGCGCTTCTCGCCCGCCGTCACGGCCAGGCGCAGGTGGTTCTCCTGCGGCGGGATCGGGCACGTCACGAAGTTGGTGAACGCGCACGGCAACGGGGTGAGGTAGTTGAAGTCGGCGACGTCGATCTGGGTGCATGCTTCGTCGGCCCACTCGAGCTCCAGCACGCGACCCGCACCGTAGGTGGTGTCGCCGCTCGTGAGGTCGCGCACGTGCACCACGGGAACGAGCCCGCGATTGTCGGAGGTCTTGCCGATCACGGCAAGCTCGTAGCGCTCGCCGCCGAGCTCCAGGGTGAGCACGCCGATGCGGGTGGTCGTCTCGCGCACGCCGATCTCGACGGTCACGGTCTCGATATCCAGCACCTCGGTCTGGGTGAACGTGGCCGGCACGCGCCAGGCCACGTCGTAGTCGTACGACTCGAGGTTCGAGAAGTCCTTCCGGGCCGACTCGCGCGGGTCGCGCACGCGGACAGCGTACAGGCTCTCGCCCTCGTCGGTGGTGCGAGCGATCGTCTCGACCTCGAGATCGCCGAAGTACACGGGAACGCTGGCGAAGTGCCCATAGGTCTGGTTGCGACCGGGGACGATCTCGACCGGGCCGGTGGGGTACACACCGTCGACCGAGAGGTTCGGACCATCCGCGCCGGGCGTGTAGATGACCTTGCCGCCCTCGACCGACCACGTACCGGGGAGCAGCTCGAGCGTGATGCCCGCGTCACCCTCCTTCAGCCAGTCCTGGGCCACCAGCGCGGTCCAGCCATAGGGGCGCGTCAGCTCGGCGACACGAGCGTGACGCCATTCGCGCCACTGGCCTTTGAGGTGTTCTGGCGCAGTCATGGTGGTCCCTTCGTAGTTGACAGAGTGCGGCCGCCGGCGGGCGGGTGGATGCCACAGACGGCGCCTCGACCCGAACCGCGCAGCGCGCGACTTAGGCCACGATACTTGTGCGCGGCACGCATCGCGCGTTGTGTTGCCTTGGGAGACAACTCGCACCCGCTGCGGCGGCGGGCGCGGGCGGCCGGGTAGGTTGGGGGCTTCCGAATGCCGCGAGAACCGGAGGGCAGCGATGTCGAAGGCCACTGTGTCGAACAGCACCGTGTCAAACAGCACCGTGTCAACCAGCACCGTGTCGAACAGCACCGTGTCGAACACCACCGTCGATTCGAACGTGCTCGAGGCGCTGCTGCGGGCGGCCTTCGTCGCGCGGGGGCAGGCCGATGGCCCCGCCGTGCGCATGGCGGCGGCCGCGATCGTGGAGGCGGAGCGGGTGGGGATGCCCGAGTTCGGGCTCTCGCTGGCGCTCGGCGCCCTCGAGTCTGCGCAGGTGCGCTGGGACGAGCCGCCGATCGCGGACGATCGCGGGGGCGCGGTGGTGCTCGATGCCGAGGGCCGCTTCGCGCCCATCGTGTTCGCCCAGGCAGCGCTGCTGGCGTGCGCACGTGTGCAGGAAGGGGGAGTGGGGATCGTTGCGGTCACCGCGCCGGGCTCGCTCGGTCGGATCGCTCCCTTCGCCCGGGCCATCGCCGACGCCGGGCTGCTGGGTGCGATCGCGGTGGGCTCGCCGCCGCTGGTGGCCCCGCACGGCGGGCACACAGCCGCACTGGGCACCAATCCGGTGGCGACGGCCATCCCGTCATCGACCACCCCCATCGTCGTCGACACCTCGTCGTCGCTGCTCACCAAGGGCCGCTGGACCCAGCTGCGTGCGCGCGGGGAGCGGGTGCCGGAGGGCGCGGGCCTCGACGCGGACGGGCAGCCCACCACCGATGCCGAGCTGGTCCGGGCGTTTCTGCCCCGCGGCGGCGCCTTCGGCACGGCGATGGGCATCGTGGTCGAGATGCTCGTCAACGGTCTCACGGGGCTGCTCGGGTCATCCCGCGAGCGTCGCGGGGCCACCGTGCTGGCGATGCGCAGCCTCGCCATCGACGCGCCGCTCACCGCCGTCGGTGACGATCTGCGCGAGCGCCTCCACGCCGCCGGCGGCTACGTGCCCGGGAGCACCCCCCCGGATGCCGCGGGCCCGGTCTCGGTCGCGGTGACCGCCCTCGCGCGGCTGCAGCGCGTGGCGGGTGCAGGCGGCTGAAGCCGCGGTGGGCATCGCCCGGCGGTACGGGCGCGCACCGGGCTGGGAAGCGCTATTTTCTACAGGAAATTGCGCCGTAACGCGGGGCGCGACACGCGGGAGGCGTGCCTAGAGTTATGCCATCCCCGGTGCGAAATCGCGCCGGGCACCGCCCCGTGTAGCCCCAGGAGATGACATGGCCCGTAACACCCGTCTTGCCGCAGTCGTGGCCGTCACAGCAGCCGCCGCGCTCGCGCTCTCGGCCTGTGCACCTGCAGGCGAGGAAGACGCCACCGACGCGGGCACGGGCACGGTGTTCATGCTCGCCTCGGGTGCCGACAACCCGCTCGAGGGCGGTGTGCTGGGCTTCGTTCGTGACGAGGTCGCCGCCGACTACGGCATCACCATCGAGACGCGCGAGCTGCAGGACAGCCGCATCCTGAACGAATCGCTCGCGGCGGGCGAGATCGATGGCCACGTCGCCATCCACGAGCCCTACCTCGGCATCGTCCTCGCCGGCGAGACCAGCTGGGACCTCGCGGCCATCGCCCGATCTACACGTCGCTCGTCACGCTCGCATCGACCAAGCACGACACGATCGAGGCGCTGCCGCAGGGCGCCCTCATCGCGATCCCCGATGACCCGGTGAACGGCGCTGCCGCGCTCAACGTGCTGCAGCAGGTCGGCCTGATCGAGATCGACAGCTCGGTGAAGCCTGCCGCGTACACGGTGCAGGACATCGTGAAGAACGAGAAGAACGTCACCTTCGTTCCCGCCGGCGCCGCCCAGCTCGCGCGCAGCGTCGAAGACGCCGACCTCGCCTTCCTGCCGACGTCGTTCCTGCGCGCAGCCGGCTACGACGAATCGGTCGAGGTCGTGACCATGTCGTTCCCCGACGAGTACGCGATCCAGCTCGTCATCCGCGGCGCCGACGCGAGCGATGCGAACTACAAGAAGCTCATCGAGGCGTTCAAGGACCCGCGCGTCGCGGACTACGTCGAGGCTGAGTTCGGCGACATCGCCACCGGCATTCGGGAGTGATCGAGACCCGTTCTCTTTCGCAGGTCTTCGGTGTCGGTGAGCACGCACATCAGGTGCTCACCGACATCAACCTCTTTGTCGAGAGAGCAAGCATCACCGCGATCGTCGGGCCAAGCGGCGCAGGCAAGAGCACGCTCGCGCGCTGCATGAACCTGCTCCAGCAGCCCACCAGCGGTGAAGTGCTGCTCGACGGGGTCGTCGCCAGCGGACTGTCGGATCGCGCGACTGCCACGCAGCGCCGGGCGATCGGCACCATCTTCCAGGGCTCGAGCCTGCTGCGCCGGCGCACGGCGCTGCAGAACGTGATGCTTCCGATGCAGATGGCGGGGGTGCCCACCTCGGTGCAGCGCGAGCGCGCGGCGGCGCTGCTTGACCGCGTGCACCTCACCGCCCGCGCCAACGCATACCCCGCACAGCTTTCGGGCGGTCAGCAGCAGCGCGTGGGCATCGCCCGTGCGCTCGCCCTCGAGCCGAGCATCCTGCTCGCCGATGAGGCGACCACCGGGCTCGATCCGAACACCCGCAGCTCGATCCTCGATCTGCTGCGCGAGCTGCGTGCCGAGATGGGACTCACGATCGTCATGATCACGCACGAGATGGATGTCGTGCGCGAGATCGCCGACCACGTCGTGATGATGTCGCAGGGGCAGATCATCGAGCGCGGCGGCACCGGCGACCTCCTGCTCGACCCGGACTCCTCGCTCGGTCGCGAGCTGTTCGTGCCCCGGCAGGTCGGCACGCGCGCCGGCATCCCGAGTTACACGGTGCGCTACGCGTCGTCGAGCGTGCCGACGGATTGGATGGCGCGGCTGGGGGAGCACACCGGCAAGGCGGTCTCCTTCCAGGGTGCGAGCGTCGAAGAGGTCGATGGTCGCACGGCGGGGTACGTCGTGATCGGCATCGATCTCGGGCTCGAGTCGCTGCGGGCCGTGCTCGATCCGATGGGCCTGCGGGCAGAGCCGCGGGCGCCGCACGATGGGGCGGCCGATGACGACGGGAGTGCAGCATGAGCGCGCTGGGCATGCTGCAGATGGCTGGACGCACCTGGCCCGAGATCTTCGAGCTGCTCGTGCCGGCACTGTGGCAGACGCTCCAGATGGTCGGCATCGTCTTCGTCATCTCGCTCGTGATCGGGCTGCCGCTGGCCGTCATCGTGCACAACACCTCGCCGAACGGGCTGTTCCCGCGCGCGATCGTGCACCGCACGCTCTCGGTGATCATCAACATCCTGCGCTCGATCCCGTTCCTGATCCTGATGGCGGCGGTGATCCCGTTCAGCCGCTTCATCATGGGCACGGCGCTCGGCGTCGCCGGTGCGATCGTGCCGCTGTCACTCGCATCCATCCCGCTGTTCGCGAGATTGATCGAGACCAGCCTGCGCGAGGTGCACGCCCCACTGCTGGATGCCGGACTCGCCGCCAGCGGCACGCGTTGGCAGGTCATCCGCCGGGTGCAGCTGCCTGAGGCGCTGCCGGGGATCGTGGGCAATGTGACGATCGCGACGGTCGGGATCGTCGAGTTCACGGCCGTGGCGGGTGCCGTGGGCGCGGGCGGCCTCGGCTACCTCGCGCTCTCGTATGGGTACAGCCGATTCGATGGCAACATGATGCTCGCCTGCGTCGTGGTGCTGGTTGTGATCGCCCAGATCACCCAGTTCAGTGGCGACCGGCTCGCGCGGGCGCTCGCGAAGTAGGACGACGCGCCGCGCCGCACGCGCCGCGTCGTGTTACGCCGGTGCGGCGTGGGTGGCGACTTCGGCCGCCTCGTGAATGATGCGAGCGAGCGCTTCCGGCCTGCTCCACATCGGCCAGTGCCCGGTGGGGAGGTCGGTGACGGTGAACGTGCGTGTTGCCGCGAGCTCGCGCATCCACGGATGGCCGCTGCGCACCCACTCCAAGATCTGCGCGGCCGGGATCGAGCAGCAGACCATGGTGGACGGCACGTGACGCCGGGCTTCGTTGCGCAGCGCGAGAGCAGCCCGGAGCACGGAGGCCGGCTCCGAGGCGGCGCGGCGACGAAAGCGCTCGAGGGCCGCCTCGTCGAGCCCGTCCAGCGCGTCGACCTCGCCCAGGCTCGCCTGCGCGCCGAGCACATCGAACGCGGGCAAGCCCACCTCGAGCACATCGGCGGGCAGGTCCGGCTCGACGACCATGCCGTCGCCCACCGGGCCCGTGTCAACCCACACGACGTGCGCGATGAGCTCCGGTCGGCGATCCATCGCGACGCAGATGGGCGCGTTGGCGCCACTGTGCCCGACGAGCACGACGGGCCGCTCCCGCGTCGCGCCCGCAGCCTCCATGCCGCCGATGATCGCGGCGGCCTGGTCGTCGAGCGTGCGGGTGAGCCGTGCCGGGTCGTCGGGGTCGAGGCCCGGCAGGGTCAGCGCCACCGCGACGTCGTGTCGGCGGGAGAGCGCAGCGATCACCGCATCCCATGCCCAGGCGCCCAGCCAATGGCCGGCGACGAGGATGATGACGGGCGGTTGCGGTGTGCTCATGCCGACCAGTATGGGGCCCGCGGCCGACAACGCAAGGGGGTGCCGCGTGCGGCCGGAGGCGACTCAGTCGAGCGGGGTGGCCTCGGCGCGGTCGATGCGGTCGACCCACTGGTCAAGGGGCACCGTCAGCTTGGCCTCGTGCTCGTCGGAGGCAACGAACGCGGTCGCGGTCTCGGCATCCGACCACCACACCTGGATGATGAACAGGCCGGCCGCCTCGTCGACGTAGGCGCGCGAGGCGTGCACGCCCTCGGCCGATTCGAGCGCCTCGCGGCCGCTCGTACGCCAGAACTCGCGAAGCGCCGGGATGCTCGCATTGTCGCGGATACGCGCGCGGATGATGCGGACGTGGCCGGCGTCGTCGCGCTCCGGCGCGGCGGGCGGGGCGAGCAGGAGCACATCTTCGAGGCCGTCGCGCACGGTGATCTTCGCCGACCGCTCGCCCATGGTGCCGCCGATCGCCTGGTGCCCGGGCGAGGCGAAGTACGCGTCGAACTGCTCCGGCTCCTCCCACAGCGTCATCACGCGCAGCAGTCCGGGCTGCTCGAGCGAGTCGAGCACGAAGCCGCGGACGAAGCCGGGCTCGTTCGTGGGGTGGGAGGTTTCGGGGTCGCGCCAGTGGGCGAGGACCTCGTCGCGGCGGGCGGGGTCGTACTCAAACTGGGTGTAGCGGGCGTACGTCATCTGGCGCGGTCCTTTCGGGGCGGGGCTCATCCGATGGCGATGGCGCTCGCCCGGTCAAGCGCCACGATAGCAACGGAGCCCGCAGGCCGATCGAGCCTGTTACGGCGCGATATTCTTGAGACAAGACGCGTGGGAGGGGGCCGAATGGATGACGCAGCGCTGCTGACGCGCCTGCGCGTCGAGCTCGACCACCCCAACGCGGCACGCCTCGCGAACGCGCTGGTTGCGCTGATCGAGTCTGGAGAGATCGCGCCCGAGCACAAGCTCCCGCCGATCCGCATGGTCGCCGACGCGCTCGGGATGAGTCCCGCGGCCGTGGGGCAATCATGGAAGCAGCTGCGCGCGAAGGGCGTGATCGAGACCAAGACGCGCGGCGGCACGACGGTGCTCGGGCCTCCGCGCGCGCAGCATCCCTTGCGGTTCGCGCAGCTGCGGGACGTGGTGGGGCGGACCCGCATCGATCTGGGGCGGCCGAGGCCGGACGCCCGCCTGCTGCCCGATCTCGGCCGGGCGCTCATCGAGGTGGTGCAGCTGGGGGAAGACCTCAACCGCGCCGATCCGCCGCCGATCACCCCCGAGCTGCGCCGTGCGGTCGAGCGGCACTGGCCGTTCCCCGCCGATGCGGTCGTCGCGGTGCACCGCGGCATCGACGGGATCGAGCAGGCGCTGGTGGCCATGTTGGAGAAGGGCGACGCCGTCGCCGTGGAGGACCCGACGGTGCCACGGGTGCTCGATATCCTCGACCGCATCGGCGCCCGGGTGATCCCGATCGGCTGGCAGGAGGACGGCCCCGATCTGCGCGAGCTGACGCGTGCGTTCCACGCGGGGGCGAAGGTGTTCTTGCTGCAGCCCAACGGCCATTCGCCCACCGGTCTGTCGGTGAGCGAGGCCTGGATCGACGAGGCCGCCGAGCTCGTGCGCCGCGCCGGTGCCCGCGTCGTGGAGTTCGATAACTTCGCCCTGCTGCATCCGGCGCGCAGGACGCTGGGGCGCCGCGCGCCCGAGGCGACCGTGCTCGTCGCCGGGTACAGCCACTCCCACGGGCTCGACATCCAGGTGGCGGTCGTCGGCGGCCCGCGGGCGGTGATCGGGCGCATCGAGCAGCAGATCGCATATTCCCACCGCTGGGTGAGTCGTGTGATGCAGGACGCGCTCGCGGCACTGCTGCACTCACCGGAGGCCTCCGCGATCGTGCGCGACGCGTCGGGGCAGTACCAGCGCCGGCACGCGCAGGCACGGGCCTGGCTGATGGCGCGCGGCTTCGCGATGCCGGGCGCGACGAGCGCGCCGTCGTTGTGGATCCCCGTCGTCGACGATGAGGCGGTGGTGCGGCGGCTCGCCGCCCGGGGGATCGGCGTGCTGCCCGGGAGCGTGTTCGAGCAGCGCCGTGGCGCGCGGCGGCACATTCATGTGAACGCCGGCCTGCCGATGGAGGAGCTGCAGGGTGAGCTCGAGCAGATCGTCGAGGTGGCCGAGGCGGTGGCGGAGGAGGCGCTCGCGCAGCGTCGCGAGCGGTACCGGGCCGGGCGGTACGACGCCGACGCACAGTTTTCCGACCCCGGCGAGTGGTCCGGGTACATGATCTAACGGGCGCGGCGGCCGGCTTCGCCGTGCCCGCCCGCCGCCTGCCATACCCGCCCGCGGCCCGCGGTGTGGGGTTACGGTTGAGGCATGGACGACACCGGCGCAATCACACACATCCCCGGCACTGAGACGGCCGTGCTGGCGGGCGGCTGCTTCTGGGGCATGCAGGATCTGATCCGCAGGCAGCCCGGCGTGCGCCAATCGCGCGTGGGCTACACGGGCGGGGCGAACACGCATCCGACGTATCGCAACCACCCCGGTCACGCGGAGGCGATCGAGATCGTCTTCGACCCGGCAACGACCAGTTACCGCAACATCCTGTCGTTCTTCTTCCAGATCCACGACCCCACAACGCTTGACCGCCAGGGCAATGACGTCGGCTCGAGCTACCGGTCGGCGATCTTCCCGCTGGGGGATGCGCAGGCCCGCATCGCGCGCGAGACGATCGCCGATGTGGATGCCTCAGGCCTGTGGCCCGGCAAGGTGGTCACCACGATCGAGCCCGAGGCCCCGTTCTGGGAGGCCGAGCCCGAGCACCAGGACTACCTGGAGCGCATCCCGAACGGATACACCTGCCACTTCGTGCGGCCAGGATGGGTGCTGCCGGCGCGCTGACGGCCCTGCACCCCGCGCCCCGCGCCCCGCAGCGACGGCGCGCTCAGCTCGCGGCGGGGGTGGTGCGCTCCCGTGCCGAGAGCTGGTCGAGGCATGCCTCGAGCGCGACCCAGGCGAGCATGGCGCACTTGATGCGCATCACGAAGCGCGCGACGCCCTGGAAGGCGACGGCATCCTCGAGCGATTCAGGCGGCTCGCCACCCTCGCGATCGCGCAGCATGGCGCGGAACTGGTCGATCAGGGTCCGCACCTCCGCCGCGTCGCGGTGCGCGCACAGCTCCGACATCGTGGATGCCGACGCCATCGAGATGCTGCATCCCTGGCCCTCCCAGCCCAGGACCGAGAGGGTGCCGTCTTCGTCCTTCGCGATGCCGACGGTGATCTCGTCGCCGCAGGTGGGGTTGAGCTCGTGGTGCCGCGCCGTCGCGTCGGCGCTCAGGCCGAAGCCGCTGCGCTTGCGGGCATGGTCGAGGATGACCTGCTGGTACAGGGATGCAAGATCGGTGTTCACGAGGAAACTCCAAAAAAGGGACGGACTTCGGCGAGGGCCGCGCGAAAGCGCGCCACGTCTTCGTCGCTGGTGTACAGGTAGCCGCTGGCCCGGGTGGTGGCGGCGACGCCGAGCCGGCGATGCAGCGGCTGGGCGCAGTGGTGCCCGACGCGCACGGCGACCCCGCGGGCGTCGAGGAACTGTCCGACGTCGTGCGCGTGCACGCCGTCGACCACAACGCTCACCAGCGCGGCGCGCTCGTGACCGGCGGCCGGGCCGACGATGTGCACGCCGGGGACGGCGGCTGCGGCATCCATGAGCATCGTCGCCAGCTGCTGCTCTCGCGCGGCGAGCCGCTCGCGGCCGACGCCCTCGAGGTAGCGGACCGCGGCGCCCAGGCCGATCGCCTGCGTCACGGCCTGCGTGCCCGCCTCGAAGCGTTGCGGCGGCGGGAGAAACTCGGCGTCGGTCATGGTGACGGTCGTGATCGTGGAACCGCCGGTGCGGGCGGGCGGGAGCGCCGCCAGCGCATCGGCGCGGCCGGCGAGCACGCCGATGCCGGTGGGGCCGAGCATCTTGTGCCCGGAGAACGCGGCGAAATCCACGCCCAGCGCGGCGAGATCGACGGGCATGTGCGGCACCGATTGGCAGGCGTCGAGCACCACGGTCGCCCCGACGGCGTGCGCGAGCTCGGCGAGCTCCGGCACGGGCGCGATGAGCCCCGTGACGTTCGAGACATGCGCGAAGGCGAACACGCGGGTGCGGGAGTTCAGCGCCACCCGCGCATCGTCGATGCTCCACGTGCCATCCTCACGCACGGGGACCCAGCGCAGGGTCGCTCCCGTGCGGCGTGCGAGGCGCTGCCAGGGGATGAGGTTGGCGTGATGCTCGGCCTCGGTCACCAGGATCTCGTCGCCGGGACCGAGCGCGAAGCGGGGGTCGCCGAGCCCAGCGCTGGCATCCGCCATGCCCAGCGCGACCATGTTCAGGGCATCGGTGGCGTTCTGGGTCCACACGATCTCGTCTTCGCGGGCACCCACGAACCGCGCGACGTCGGCGCGGGCATCCTCGAACGCGAGCGTCGCGCGCCCGGTCGCCTCGCTCGCGCCGCGGTGCACGGCCGCGGTGCCGGCGTCGACGAAGGCCCGCTCGGCATCGAGGACCTGCCGCGGGGTCTGCGATGTCGCGGCGGAATCGAGGTACGCGGGAGCGTGCTCGTCGCGCAGCGCCGGAAAGTCAGGGCGGACGTCGGTGGCGAGGCGGGCCACGGCGTCGGCGTCGGCGTCGGCGGGGGTCGTCATGGGAGCTCCTTGTGTGCCGCATTCAGACGGCACCCCTCAAGTGTGCATCGCCTGCCTGGGTGCGAGGTCATCGTGACGGGCCGCGTCGCCGGGAGTGCCCGTCGGCGCGGGGCGCCTGCACGCAATGTCGGAGGGGGTCTCTAGCCTTGGAGCATGAGGATCTTGCACACCTCCGATTGGCACATCGGCCGCACCTTCCACGGGCACAGCACGCTCGACGCGCTCGCCGAGGTGCTCGACGCGCTGGTGGAGGAGGTGCGCACGCGCGAGATCGACGTGGTGATCGTCGCGGGCGATGTGTTCGACTCGGCAACTCCCTCGGCCGCGTGCTACCCGGTGCTCAGCACCGCGTTGTCGGGTCTGCGGGCCGCCGGTGCGAAGGTGCTCATCACGAGCGGCAATCACGATTCGGCCGCGCGGCTGGGGTTCATGGCAGAGTTCACGCGGGATGCCGGCATCCACATCATCACCGATCCGGCGACGGTGGGCACGCCCGTGGTCATCGAAGACGCGCACGGGCCGGTCCTGTTCTACGGCATCCCCTACCTCGAGCCCTCGATCGTGCGGGCCCAGTGGCCCGCGGTCACGCTGCGCACCCAGGCGCAGGCGCTCGAGCACGCGATGTCGCTCGTGCGTCACGACCTCGCGGTCAGACGGGCCGAGGGCACGGATGCCTCCGAGGGCCCCGAAGCGCGCACGGCAGCGCGTTCGGTGGCGATCTCGCACTGCTTCGCTGCCGGTACCGCGCCGAGCCCCGGCGTGGAGCGCGACATCCAATCGGGTGGCATCGACGTGGTGCCGCTGTCGACGTTCGATGGCCCCGACTACATCGCCCTCGGGCACATCCACGGTCGCGCCGAGCTGAGCGAGCGCATCCGCTATTGCGGCGCACCCCTGTTCTTCTCCTTCAGCGAACAACACAAGGCGCGCGGCGCCTGGATCGTCGAGCTGGATGCCACGGGGCTCGCGTCCGTCGAGTGGCTGGCGCTGCCGGTGCCGCGCGCGCTCGTGACGCTCACCGGCACACTCGACGAACTGCTCGAGCGCGAGGAGTATGCGCAGCACACCGATGCATGGGTGTGCGCGGTGCTCACCGACGCGGTGCCGCCGATCGATCCGATGCGCAAGCTGCAGGCGCGGTTCCCCTGGTGCGCAACCCTGATGCTGAAGCCGCCCGCGCGCGAGGGCGACGACCGCGACTACGGCGCGCGGGTGCGTGCCGCGACGAGCGATCTCGAGCTCGTCGACGCCTTCCTGGAGCATGTGCGCGCCGGGGCGGGGCTGTCTGACGCGGAGCGCGACATCGTCGGCGAGGTGCTCGAGGAGCACACGAGCGCAGCGGTGCTGGCATGAGGGTGCACCGGCTCGAGATCGAGGGCTTCGGCCCGTTTCGCGGCCGACAGGTCATCGATTTCGACCGCTTCGCCGATGACGGCATCTTCCTGATCACCGGCAAGACCGGTGCCGGCAAATCGAGCATCCTGGACGCCATCTGCTTCGCGCTGTACGAGAGCGTGCCGCGGTACGAGGGTGGTGGCCGCCGGGTGCGCAGCGACCACGCGCGCGAGGGCGAGCCGTCGCGCGTGGCGCTCGAGTTCAGCACCACCGCGGGGCGGTACCGCGTCGAACGCACGCCGGAGTACCTGCGACCGAAGAAGCACGGGGCGGGCATGACGCCGCAGAAGGCTACCGCGCAGCTTGCCCGCTGGGCGGACGGCGAGTGGGTGGGGCTCGCCGCTCGAGGCAAAGAGGTCGGCGAATTGCTTGGCGAGATCATCGGGCTGACGCGCGATCAGTTCTTGCAGGTGGTCCTCCTTGCGCAGAACCGCTTCGCGCAGTTCCTGCAGGCGGAGCAGCAGCAGCGGCAGGCGCTGCTGCGCACCCTGTTCGGCACGCGCCGCTTCGAGGACTACGAGAGCGCGCTTGAAACGCGGCGAAAGGATGCTCGGGCCCGTCTCGAGCGTGGCGCCGATGGGCTCGAGGGTGCGGTGGCGCGCGCGGAGGCCACGCTCGCCGAGGTGCATGCGGTGCGCGCCGAAGGCGAGGCGGCGCTCGCCGAGCAGCCCCTCGCTGCGGAACCGATGGAACCCGGGGCACCGGGCGTCCCGGGCGTCCCGGGCACACTGACCGAGCGCATCGCCGCCTGCGAGCTCGGCGCGCTGCGCGTCGTGGCGTGGGTGCAAGCGGGCGAGGCGAACCTCGAGGCGCTCGCCGCTGAGGCTGCGCGTCTGGAAGCGCACGCGAGCACCCTCGAGACCGTGGCCGCCCACCAGCGACGACGTGACGCGTCGCTGGCCGCGCTGGCCGCGCTCGATGAGGCCGAGTCGGGCATCGCCGCGGATCGTGAGGAGGCCAGCCTCGCGCGCGAAGCGGCGGCTGTGCGGCACACGATCGACGCCGCGCAGCGTGCCGCGGACGCGCGAACGACGGCCCAGGAGCAGGCGGCGGCCGCGGAGCGCGCGTGGCATGACGCGGGCGAGCCAGTGCGCACCCGCGACGCGCTCGCGACCCTGCTCGACGCGCGGGTGCGCGCCAGCGGCGGCCTCGACGAGATCCTCGCGATCGAGCAGGCGCTGCCCGAGCAGGAGGAAGGGGTGGCGACGCTCGCCGCGCTGCTGGGCGAGATCGGGCAGGAGATCGAGGCCATCGAGGCGGCCGAGGCGCTCGCCCCCACGCAGATTCGTGCGCTCGACGAAGCGATCGCCCTCGCACGTGCGCAGGCGGCGCTCGTGGCGACCGAGCGAGACGCGGTCACGGCCCTGGCGGCCGCGGTCGACGCCGCGGTCGAGGCCGAGTCGCTGGAGGCACAGGTCCTCGAGGCGCAGCGCGAGCTTCGCGAGCGGGGGCGTGAGCTCACGGCAGCATCGGGCGCGGTCGACCGGCTCCGCGACCTGCGCTTTCGCGGCATCGCGGGCGAGCTTGCCGCGGCGCTGGTGCCCGGCGAGCCGTGCCAGGTGTGCGGGTCTGCCGAGCACCCCGCGCCGCACCCGGGCGATGACGAACCGGTCACGCAGGGGCAGATCGACGAAGCGCTGCTGCACCGTGACGCGTGCAGCGCGCGCGAGAGCGCGGCCGCCCTGCATGCGCGCGTCATCGAGCAATCACTCGCACAGGCGCGCGGGGGCACGGGCGGCCGTGATCTCGCCACGCTCCGGCTCCTGCGTGCGGAAGCCGCGGAACGGCTGGGGGTCGCCGAAGACGCCGCCGCTAGCCTCGAGGCGCTCGCCGCCGCACGCGCCGAGGTGCTGGCGCAACGCGACGCTGCGGCCGATGCGCTCAGCGCGTTGCGGCAGCGGGAGGGGGCGGTCACGTTGCAGCGCGGGGAGGCCGAGGGCGTGCTTCGGGCCGCCCGCAGCCGGGTTGAAACGGCGCGCGCCGGGTTCGCGTCGGTGCGTGAGCGCCGCGATACCGCCGAGCGCGAGATCACGCGCACCCGGCAGTTGGCCGAGGCATGGGCCGAGCTTGCGCGCTGGAGCGCCGCGGAGGCCGCGGCGAGCGCGGTGCGCGACGCCGCGCTTGAAGCACACGGGTTCGCCGCACCAGCGCAGGCGCTCGATGCCCTCCGCACCGATGCCGAACTCGCGGCGACCGACGCCCGCGTGCGCGCGCACGGCGAGCAGCGAGCGCACCACCGCGCGGTGCTGCTCGAACCCGAGATGCTCGCCCTCCCCGAGGCGCCCGTCGACACCGCGCACGCCCGGGCCGTGAGCGCCGCGGCGAAGGCGCGGCACGACGCCGCACTGCGCGCGCAGCTTCGCGTCGAGGCACTCGCGCGCCAGCTGCACGACGCGATCGACGAAGCGGCGCGCGGCGGCGCCGCCGTGGCCGAGATGGAGGCCGAGCACACCCTGATCGAGCACCTGGCGAATGCCGTCGCCGGCCGGGCGCCGAACACCCACCGGATGAAGCTCGAGGCCTTCGTGCTGGCGGCCGAGCTGGAAGAGATCGTCGACGCGGCGAACCGACGCCTTGCGGAGATGTCGGGCGAGCGGTACCGCCTCGAGCACAGCGACGAGCTCGAAGCCCGCGGCAGGCAGTCGGGGCTCGGGCTCTCGGTGCTCGATCAGCACACCGGCCGGCTTCGGCCGACGCACTCGCTCTCCGGTGGCGAGACCTTCCTGGCCTCGCTCGCCCTCGCGCTCGGCCTCGCCGAAGTCGTCTCGGCGCGCGCCGGAGGGATCACACTCGACACGCTGTTCATCGATGAGGGCTTCGGCTCGCTCGATGGCGCCACGCTCGAGATCGCGATGGCGACGCTCGACGACCTTCGCCAGGGCGGTCGCGTCGTCGGGCTCATCAGCCATGTCGAGGCGATGAAGGAGCAGATCCATTCGCAGCTCGTGATCGACGTGGCCCCACAGGGGTGGAGCGAGGTGCGATCGTTCGCGACGTCTGCCGGTGTGCCGCCGGGGTAGCCCCTGCGTGTGCGGCACCCGAGCCCACATGCGCCCACCCCACATGCGCAAAAGCGGCCCGGGTCCGAAGACCCGAGCCGCCCTTGTGCTCAGCGCGCCCGGCGCCAAGGAGGGTGCTATTCGACCAGGTATGCGCGCGCGTTGTCGGCGACCACGTCGAAGAACGCGCCGGCCGCCTCGAGCGAGATGCCGCCCGAGGACGCCATCGACTCGACGAACGCGGTGCGGAACTGCTCCTCCTGCTCGGTGCCCATGAGGCCCCCGGCGATCTGGTCCTGCGCGACGACGGCCTGACCGAGCGCGAGCAGCACCGAGTCGGGGAACATCGCGGCGACGAGCTCGGGCGTGGCGTTCGGGATCTCGGCCGTGAGAATGCGCACGACCTCCGGCTTTGCGATCCGGATGAACGCGGCCTCGTCGTAGGTGCCGGGGACGGCCTCTTCCGCGGCATCGGCATCGCCCTCGTCGACGGTCTCCTCGTCATCCCAGAAGTCTTCCTCCTGCGACGTCGAAGGGCCGTTCCAGTTCTGCGGGTCCTCGAGGAACCCGACGGCCGCGAGGCCGATGAAGTACAGGATGACCATGACGATCGAGACGATCCAGCCGACCACCGAGATGATCAGCGCAGAGATCGAGAACCCCTTGCCGCCCATCTTCTTCACAAGCGCCACGATCGCGATCACGAACGCCGGCAGGAGCAGCACGCCGGCGAACAGGTTCACTCCGGGGACGAACGACATGAGCAGGCCGAGCACGGCGAGCACGAGCGCGATGATCGCGAGCGTCTTGGAACGAGGGGCACCCGGTGCGGGCGGTGCGATCGGTTGGCCATACCCAGGCTGCTCATAGCCGGGCGCGGGGGGCTGCCCGTACGCCGGCGGCTGCCCATACGCCGGCGGCTGCCCATACGCCGGCGGCTGCCCATATGCGGGCTGTCCGGGCTGCGGTGCGCCGGGGTAGCCCTGGCCGTACGGCGGCACCGGCGGCTGCTCGGTCGGAAAACCGCCCGCCGGGTACGCGGCGGTCGGCTGCTCCCCACCGGATGGGGGCGTCGGCTCGCCGGGCTGCTGGGGGTCTTGGGGAATGGTCACTGGGGTTCCTCTGCTGCGGGGACGGCTGAATTTCCAGCCTATCGGCGTCGTTTCGGCTTTCTCGCGCATTTCGCCCGAGAATCCGACTCCGCACGAGAATCCGGCCCCGCACGAGAATCCGACTCCGCACGAGAATCCGACTCCGCACGAGAATCTGGCCCCGCACGAGAATGCAGTCCGGCTGCTGCCGTGTCCGCGGCTCCGGGTAGCGTGTCTGGCAACACAGGGGAGCCCATGTACATCCACAACGGCAGCATCGTCACCAGCGCCAGCGACTTGAGCGCGGCCGCGCATTGCGAGTTCGCGGTACTCCGTCGGCTTGACGCGCTGCTCGGGCGCATCGACGCTGTGGTGGCGCCGGAAGACCCAATGCTCGCGCGCGCGGCCGCGCTGGGCGATGCCCACGAGCGCCGTGTGCTGCAGGGGCTGCTTGATGCCCCCGGGCGTCGCGTGGTACAGGTGCCCAAACCCGATCTGCGCGACGACGACGCGCTGCAGGCGGCCGTCGAGCAGAGCATCGCCGCGCTCGACTCCGGGGCGGATGTCGTGTTTCAGGCGACGTTCGCCACGGATGAGTTCATCGGCTTTGCGGATTTCATCGTGCGCGAGGCCGATGGCCGGTACAAAGTGCAAGACACCAAGCTCGCCCGCACGGCCCGGGTTACGGCCCTGCTGCAGCTCGCGGCCTACGTCGCGCAGCTCGACCGCCTCGGCATCCCGCGCAGCGACACCGTGGAGCTGCTGCTGGGCGACGGCACGGTCAGCGTGCACCGGATCGACGACATCATGCCGGTGTTCGCCCGGCAATGGGCGCGCCTGCGCGCGCTGGTCGCCGAGCGATCGGCCGCGAGCGCTCCCGCACCCTGGGGGGATCATCGCTACCGCGCGTGCGGCCGCTGCGAGTGGTGCGCCCCGGAGGTGGAGCGGGAACGCGATCTGCTGCTTGTCGCCGGGATGCGCCCGAGCCAGCGCAGTCGCCTGATCGAGAGCGGCATCACGACGATCGATGCGCTCGCCGAGGCGACCGCGGCGCCGGATGCGATGCCGGGCGAAGCGTTCGAGGGGCTGCGCGCGCAGGCGCAGCTACAGCTGCGGGCCGATGCTCCCGGGCACGTCGGCCCGCCGCCGTTTCGGGTGCCGCAGCCCGAGGCGCTCGCCGCGATCCCCGAGCCCGACGCGGGCGACCTCTTCTTCGACTTCGAGGGCGACCCGCTCTACACCGAGGGCGCGGGGCGCTGGTGGGGGCTTGACTACCTGTTCGGCTGGGTCGATGCGAAGGGGCACTTCGACGCGCTCTGGGCCCACAGCTTCGCGCAGGAGCGACAGGCGCTGATCGATTTCGTCGGCTTCGTGCGGGAGCGGCGGCTGCGGCATCCCGAGATGCACATCTACCACTATGCGCCATACGAGACCGCGCACCTGCGCGACATGGCCTCGCGCTACGGGGTGTGCGAGGCGGAGGTCGATGCCCTGCTGCGCGCGGGCGTGTTCGTCGATCTCTACCCGATCGTGCGGCGTGCGCTGCGGGTGGGCTCGCGCTCGTACTCGATCAAGATGCTCGAACCGCTGTACATGGGCGATGACTCGCGATCCGACATGGCGGTCACCAAGGGCGATCAGTCGATCGAGGTGTACCTGAGCTGGCGGGCCGCGGTCGATGCGGGGCGTGAGGCCGAGGCAGCCGAGATCCTGCAGGGCATCGCCGACTACAACGAGTACGACTGCGTCTCCACGCTGAAGCTGCGCGATTGGATGCTGGGGCTCGCACGGTCGCACGGGATCGTGCCCGTGATGGTCCCCGCACAGGAGCAGGAGAGCTTCGAGGAATCAGCCACGGCCCATGGGTTGCGCGAGCGCGCGCGGGCGGTCGAATCCGGCTGGAGCGCCCGGGGCACGGCAGCGGAGCCGGCGGAGCGCGCCGAGGCCGACGCGCTGCGTCTGGCGGCAGCGGCGCTCGACTACTACCCGCGCGAGCGCAAGAGCTACTGGGCCGAACACTTCCTCCGTCTGGAGCAGCCGGTCGAGACCTGGGCCGAGCGCGGCAACGTCCTGCTCGTTGACCGTGCGCGCAGCGCCGTGGTGCGCGGGTGGGAGACGACGGGGCGGCAGCGCAATGCGCGTCGCGCCTTGCGCCTGCGCGGTGCGATGGCTCCGGGGTTCACCCTCAACGCGGGAGACGAGGTGTTCGTGCTGTACGACGCCCCGGCGCCGTTCGACTCGGTGTACGGGCCGCACATGCGTGGCACGCGGGACGCGGTGGTGCTCGAGGTGTTGGATGACGCCTTCGCTGCGGGCGGGCTCCTGGTGGAGGAGCGTGCCCCGGGCGGTGACTGGAGCGCGCTGCCCATGGCCGTGGCGCCGGGCTGGCCGATCCGCACGACGAATCAGGAGGCCGCGATCGCCGATTGGGCGCAGCGGCTCCTCGCCGATGAAGCGCTCGAGGCCGATCCGGCCACCGACGTCCTCCTGCGGCGCGCGCCGCGTGCGCATCAGCTGGGCGCCGATGGTGCTGAACGCGCCGTCCCCGGCGACACGGTCGGCGCGGTGAGCGACGAGCTCGAGCGGCTGCGCCGGGGTTTCGTCGCCGTGCAGGGGCCGCCCGGCACCGGCAAGACCTACGTCGGCTCGAGGGTGATCGCCCGCCTCGTGCGCGAGCACGGGTGGCGCATCGGCGTGGTCGCGCAATCGCACCGCGTCGTCGAGAACGTGCTCGATGGCGTGGTGGCCGCGGGGCTTGACGGCGCG